>JABDEJ010000009.1 GCA_013287095.1 Bacteroidota bacterium
CCGGATGGATGATAAGATCATGCTATTGGCCTGATACTGACTCAAAACCGTTGGTGCAAATACCACGTCAATTTTCTGTGTGTCTGTCAGAAAATCATTATCAACCGGCAACCAATATTCCCCATAGATTTCATTATGATCTTTCTGGACATATTTTTTGGTGTATTTATCATTCCAATAATCCTGGTCACTTCTATAGGTGAAAAGATAATTCTGCGAAGTCAATTCCCCCATGAGTAAAATATTAACCGGCTGACTCCAGGCACTAGATTTTAGGAATGAAGTATTCATAGCAGGACAGTATTACAGGTTGGTGGAGGTGACGGATTATGACATTGTAAATGCAGGGCTCACCAAATGTCGGTTTCTGAAAGTAAAGACCGGACGGCAATTTGTAGCTTCAACACATAACCTGAATGGTGGCAAAGGTGGTATCATAAATAACAATCGTGTTCCGGTTCTCAACTATTCAAATATCGGCGTATCAACAGGGTTGGTTATTGGTAATAATAACACCACCAAAAAAGGAGGGCAGGTTATCACCGGAGATGGGAATGCCGTCACCGGAAAGAATGTGCAGATATTCGGTGGAAATAGTAATATAATAAACGCCAACAATGTCACCCTGATAAACACCAGTGGCCAAACGATCACTGATGATAATGCCACTTATATCGATGGGGCCAAATATGTAAAGGCTTCAGACATGAGCGGACAGGCGACACTCATAGCTGGCATGGCAACTGTAAGTCTGACAGGCATTTCAACTACGAGTATTATTCTTATAAGTTATACCGGTTTAGGAATGTTGACCGGAACATTAAGTGTTGCTTCCGAGCCCGATTATTTTACGATCAACTCCACATCATTTACTGATACTGCTGTGGTGAACTGGTATGTGGCAAAGATGTAGACCTTGAAACTCTCGCAAAGGCGCAAAGGCGCAAAAAGAGCAAACAGACAAAAAGTCTTCGCGCCTTTGCGAGAGAAATTCATTTAAAAATATAAACCCAATTATTATGACCCCAAACCTACCTATTTATCGTCTTGCTCTCAACGACGATCCCGACAGCGGTGTGGATTATATCGCCCTCGTGGACGATCCGGCCATCCAGCGACAGTTCATGGCCTTTAAATCGCAAAAATCACAGAAGCTGCAATTCCTGGTCACCAACCCCGATCAGCAGATTGTCAGCGGCCCGCTGATGGTGGCCGATATGTGCATTTTCAGGGATGATCCTATTCACGCAGAGCATCTGGTGTACTTCGACGCACCAACCATCAGGCAAATCATCCTGCGCTTCTTCCAAAGAGGCCTCACGTCCAATGTCAACCTTATGCACATTCCCGAAGCGAGGCCGGATGGGATTTTTATGTTCGAGAGTTTTATCATTGATTCTTCAAAGGATATTACCACGCCAAAAGGCTTTGAGCCCCTGCCGGACGGCTCGTGGTTTGGCAGTTTTAAAATTGACAATGCGGATATCTGGAACCATTTTATCAAAACCGGAGAGTTCAAAGGTTTTTCCGTAGAAGGATTCTTCAGCTATCAACGCGAAATTTCAAGAGAAGAAATGCAGGTGAAGGAGATAATTAGGGTGATAGAGGGGGTGGGGTAGGTATCAACCAAAGAAATTTTTGCCGTAAAAAGGGATATTTCAACTAAATCTTAGACCTTTGTGTTTAGATGTTAAATTTAAATACCTCTAAACGGGGTTTTAACCATAACAATGTATGAAACAATTTTTAGCAAAGGGCAATCATAAATCGGGTCATATTGACCATGTTTATGAAATTCAGGTTCTTTCCTATTTTGATGAGGACGAGCAGGTGTATTATGCTATTTGCCCCGCGCTTGATATTGTAGGGGGAGGCAAGACCGAGGAAGAAGCAATTACTTCATTTAATATTTCACTTGACGAGTTTGTGAAATATACATGTAACAAACGCACCATTGCCAGGGAACTTATGCGCCTTGGATGGGAAGTACATCTCAAGGGCCGTAATCATTTTAAAGCCAAATCACCATCTGTTGAGGAGCTCAAAAACAATCCCGAATGGGCAGAGGTATGGGCCAAAGCGCCCCATGTAGCAAACAGGACTGTACAACTTGCAGCATAGCATTGCCAACCGTAAACACGATACCCCTAAAAACGTACCGCAAAGCACTTGAAAAACTGGGGCTAAACTGCATACGCGAAAAAGGTGGCCACGAAACGTGGTCACGCACTAACCTTGAACGGCCAATTGTTTTTTCAGCACATCATAAAGAAATTTTAGGGATGCAGGTAAAAGCAAATTGTCGTTCCCTGGGCATTTCGGTGAACGCATTTATGAAACTGGTCAATTCTTTGTAGAGTGTATTGGGAGATTTGAAGCACTGCTAATTAAAGTAATTATATAGTGAGGTTGAACTATATAAAGGATAATACCCTATTGATTTCAGCATACAATTTTTCCTTACGATCGGTAGCATTTTTGGATTTGGAATACCATTTTATCCTGCTTCCCATAAACTTGCTTTCTCTCATAATAAAGGGAATATCTTTGTAACGATAAATGTTACTATTAGAGTCGTCTGGATGGTTAGTTCCTTTTACGAAAGCAGGGTTACTTATAAGAAGATGTTCTACAGATGCATTGACCACAATAACAAGTTTTGGTCGAATTTTTTCAAGTATTTCGAGAGTTAAATCGGCCTGCTGTGTGATAAACATTTTGCCAGTGTCCTCTTTATAAAGGTCTTCAATCTGCTTTTGGTCAGAATCACGGATGTAGAGAAGGTCTAATATTGACCAATTCTGTTCACTATTCTTTAGTAAGATTTTTTCGCTCTTTGTAATTTCATAAAATTTATCAAAGAAAGGATGTTTAGGCTTCTCTTTAAAATCAATCATAGAATAACTCTTATAAGTTGTTGTTGGATCAGATGGGTTCAATGATAAGAAAGTAATCACATCTTCGCATACGTCTGCATCCTGATATAGCGGAGGCACCATTTTATGGCCTCCAAGTTGTGTATATTGGGCCCAAATATTCTCTAATTGATCTTTAAGGCTGGGATTACAAAGATTTTGAATTTTGTAACTCATGTGTTAAACTATCTGATTACCACAAACAAATAAGGAAAACCCTTTTTTGCCTGCAAACATCCTAACATCTGGCCCGAGGGTAACTTCTATTCCATCACTACCTGCTAAGTTCCCATTATCATAATAGGCAGTAGAGCCAGTCTAAGCGACTTTACCATTATTATGATAAGCTGTAGATCTGGTCCAGGCGACTTTACCATTGTCGTGATAGGCAGTAGAACCAGTCCAGGCAACTTTGCCATTTTTGTGATAAATAGTGGCCATATTTATGCTTTTTTGTTTTTTGACAAATATAAGTAATTGACCCTCGCAAAAAGAGGCAATATAGTTCTTAACCATATTCCATTATCCTCGGCCTTACCAAGCATTTTTCAACTTGCGAGATTAAGTCAGGCATCCCTTTATTCACTTACAAAAGCAACCCCATCCTTCCCGCCAAAATCCCCTCATCCCAAACAACAACTACCACCCCCTCCCCAAAAAAGTGACGACAAATCCAAAAATATTTTCGCTTGTAACGCATTGAATAAATGTGGGTTGAAAATTATTTTTCAAAACCACCCACCCACTTTGCCATCTCACTATATATGTACATAAAAGCAACTCAAAAATCATGACCAAAATCAACGCAAAAGAAGCAATCGAAAAAATCAGAAAACTGCTGTTTACAGACGGCAGTCAGGCTGGGCCGTCTTCAGCCAAAGACGGCGCGACAACAACAGTATCTTACAACCTCAAAGACGGTACGCCCATTAAGGTAGTCGGCAATCTTGAAAACGGGGCCGAAGTATTGGTAACCGGCGCAGATGGCGACACACCTGCCCCTGACGGCGAACTGGAGCTCGCTGATGGCACTGTGATCAGCGTAACAGGAGGCATTATCACCAACATCGAAACGGCCAGCCAGGCCGCAGATTCAAAAGACGGTGGCGATGCGCCAGACGAATCCCAGTTCAAAGCAATAAACGGATTGGAAACCAAAATCTCAGAAATCGAAAAAGAGATCAACGATTTCAGGGAATCCTTTAAAAACCAGTCGCTTGCACAGGAACAGGTTCTTGATCTTATTGGACGTCTTGCAGAACTTCCTTCCAGCGAACCCGTATCAAAACCCAAAAATGCTTTTTCTGAAATCCGCAACAAACAGGAAGAAAAAAATGAGGCATTTATCAGACAGCCTGAAAAGACTAAAACAATTACGAATTACGAATTAGAAATTACGAATTAGCAACTCACCAATTCAATAACTCTCTAACTCAAAACCCAACAACTCTCTAACTTAACAACTTAATAACTTTTTAAACCTATGGCATTTGACGTTTCATCATTAAGCAATTATACCAACCAGAACAACTTCCCTCTGATTACGAAGAGTTTGTTCGAGGCCAAAACCATGAAGCTGATGACCCCTATGACGGGCATTAAATCAGCAGAGACCGTAAATATTATGGAAACAGATTCCATTTTCCAGGCAGGAGGCACCTGTGGGTTTCTTTCTTCAGGAACTACTTCTTTCAGCCAAAGAACCTTGACCGTTGGCAAGATCAAGATCAACGAATCCCTTTGCCCCAAAACACTGGAAGCGTATTATTTGCAGCTCCAGCTACCTACCGGCAGCCGCTATGAAAACCTTCCTTTTGAAGAAGTTTATTCCAACGAAAAAGCGGGTAAAATAGCACAGCAACTTGAAGTGTCCGTATGGCAGGGCGATACCACTTTGGCAGATGCCAACTTAAAACGGTTCGACGGTCTTTTGAAAATCATTGACGCTTCCGGTTCTGCCATTACGGCAGATAGCACTAACAACACCGAGGCTGTTACCACCTCTAATGTGATCGCCAAATTCGACAGTCTTTATGAAAATATTCCGAGCCAGTTGCTTAACAAAAATGATTTTGTCATTTTTTGCGGGCTGGATGTTTTCCGCCTCTATACCATTGCCCTCAAAAACCAGAACCTCTTTCATTATGATGGCGTTGCCGCAGCTTCGGATATGGAGATCATCATGCCAGGAACCAATATCAAAGTGATTGGTGTGAACGGGCTTAACGCCGTGAATGACAATTCTAACAACACTGGATTGAATCGCATTATCGCTCTTCGCACTTCCAATATGTATTTCGGTACGGATCTGATGAATGAAGAAGATCGCTTTGAAATTTTCTTTGCCAAAGAAGCAGATGAAATCCGTTTTGTAGCCGAATTCAAAGCTGGTACACAGGTGGCATTTCCGGCTGAAGTTGTTCAGTACGGAAAATAATTTTCCTTTTTTGAAGTCCGGACAGGCACCCTTCGACAAGCTCAGGGACCGGCCTGCCCGGACTTTAAAAATTACTAGACAAATCCAATTTTCAATTTTCAATTTTTCAATTTTTCAATTTTTCAATTTTCAAATCTTATGTCTTGCGCACTCACACAAGGATATACACTCGATTGTCGCGACAATGTCGGCGGCGTGAAGGAAATATATGTAACGGAACTGGCGAATGTCACTTCCTCCACAGTTTCTTCAGGTACAGTTACCGCTATCACGATGCTGACGGGCTCACAGTTCTGGAAATATCAGCTCGAAAAGGAAACATCTTCGCTGGTAGAAAAGATACTGACCAACGATGCCAATGGCACCGTTTACTATGAACAGGACCTCGATTTTTCTATCAGAAAACTACAGGCCAACTGGCGGAACGAGATCCGTTCTCTTGCCCAGAACAGGCTGGCTTTCATTGTCCTGGACAGGAATGGGAAATACTGGTACTGTGGTATTAACAACGGTCTTGAATTGCAGGCAAGCGATACCCAGACTGGCAAAGGAATGGCAGACTTTAACGGCTACCAACTCAAATTCAAAGGCAAAGAAGAACTCCCGATGCCACAGGTAGTCCTGGGAGATTTCGCAGCCCTTCTTTCTCCCGCGGCATAACTATTTACCATTTACCATTCACTTCTTACTTCTCACCTCTCACTTCTCACAAAATGATAACCATCACCCGGGGAACCACAAACACCATCATCCTGACCCTTACCGAAAAGGTGAGCATCGGAAGCCCTGTTTTCCTTTTCGTTTTTACCAACGACCAGACAAGGCAGGCTTATTCTTGTATCGCGGCTGACCAGTCAGAATTCACCTATCGGTATAACGAATTTCTGATCACAGAAACAGCTTCTCCCAACCTGCTGACCAGCGAAATAAGCCTGCCTGCCCCGGGTGATTATCATTATGCTGTTTATCAGCAAACGTCCACTTCAAGCCTTGATCCAACCCTGGCAGATGGACTATTGGAAACGGGAAAAATGGTAGTATTAACCACAAGTACTGATACCAATAATACCTACGACTCTGAACCTAAAACAAATATCGTTTACGGCGAATAGCGCCTTCTATAAACTTCCGGACGAATTTTTCAATTTTTTCAATTTTTCAATCTTTTAATTCACCATGAGCCACGAACCCAAAAATTATATGCAGATACTGCGCTTCAGCAACCATACCGTTCCCGAATTTGTGGAAGTACGTGGCAAGCCCTGGATTTATTATGGCGAAAACAATAACTACCCAGACTACCTGGTAAACTTATTCAACCGCTCCGCCAAACACAATGCCATCGTGACCGGGAAGAAAGAATACATAACAGGGAACGGATGGGTGGTGAATGAAGCTGGTTTAAACCCGACACAACTTGCAAATGCAACTACTTTTTTGAACGAAGCAAATGTGGATGAAAGCCTCGATGATATCCTGGAAAAAGCAGCTCTTGACCTTGAGATATTTGGTGGGTTTGCCATACAGGTTATATATACCAAAGGCACAGGTAAGATTGCAGAAATATACCATATTGATTTCTCCAAAATAAGAGTGAGCCAGGATGGATCATTTTATTATTTTTCCAACGATTGGACTAAATACCACCAGAGCCTTGAAAGTACTGGCCTCAAAGGGTTTAATCCCTTTAATCCAGACAAACCAACGGGTACGCAATTGCTTTATTTCAAAGAATACCGGCCACGGTTGGAGGTTTATCCCATACCTGATTATATCGGTTGCATTCCTTATATTGAAGTGGATTATGAAATAGCCAATTTCCACTTGAATAATATCAAAAATGGTTTCTGGGGAAGTTTTATGATCAATTTTAACAATGGGGTTCCCGTTCCTGAAGAGCAACTCGCACTTGAAAGCATGTTGAAAAACAAGTTTACAGGTTCTGGAAATGCCGGGAGGTTTGTCTTGAATTTCTCCGATGATAAAACCAAAGCGCCAGACCTGTTACCGCTACAGGTACCGGATATGGACAAGCAATTTACGTTGCTGAACGACAGCGTGCAGCAGGAAATATTTACAGGGCACAAGATTACAAGCCCGATGTTATTTGGTATCAAAACCGCCGGACAACTTGGTGGTAGAGATGAGCTTCGGGAAGCATCAGAACTGTTTCAGAATACTTATATCAATCACAAACAGCAATTGCTTAACAGGGTATTCAACAGTCTCTTGGAAGTGAATGGAATTAACACCAAACCATTAAAGATTATGCCTTCAAGTCCGATCAGTTGGCAAGTTCCTGATGCGGTGATTGCAACAGCGATGACCAAAGATGAAGTCCGCGAAAATATCGGCCTTAAACCATTGCAGATCAAAGGTGTAAGTGATGTGTTACCTCCTGTGATACAGGCATCACTGCCACCAACGAAATTGTAAATGTTTTGAACAAGATTAAAGGATTTTAGGATAGACAGGATTGTCTTATTGTCTTATTTCATATTACTTAATTGCCTCATTTTCAAATTGCCTCATTTATTAATAAAATTTTACTATGGCTGTTCTATTTATATCAGAAAAATACGTTAAAGACAATTCCTATATTGATAATAATGTAGATGACAAACTGCTTACGCCGCTGATTATCCTGGCGCAGGACAAGCATATTCTTGCTGTTACGGGTACCTCGCTATGGAATGATATTATATCCCAGATTGTGGCGAGTTCCGTCTCATCTGATTACCAGGATCTTTTAAATAATTATCTCCAAAAAGCAACACTCTGGTGGACGCTTTCTGAAGCTGTTCTTCCTCTTGCATACAAGTTTACCAATAAAAATGTACTACAAAAAAACAGCGATAGTGCGCAGATAGCTTCCATGCCTGATTTGCTGAAACTGAAAGACCAGTTTACCCAAAATGCGGAATATTATAGCGAAAGAGCGATCAGGCATTTGAGGGCCAACACTGATATTTTCCCACTCTATCTGCAGATCACTGGAAACAGCCTGGAGTCCGTTCGTCCTGAAGGTACCGCCTACAACACCGGCATGTTTTTAGGTGCGCCGCCTTATTCCTTTCACAGGATTCCTTTCCGCGAACTGTACCAGGGCAAAAACGGACTTTGCCCGGAATATTTTGATAATAACATCATATACTACAATGGATAAAATTAAAGAAGAAGAAGACAACCCGATCGAAAATCGAAGATTATTGAAAATCTGGCTGTACCGCCAGGAACGCAAACGCTCAAAACGGAAAAGACATTCGAAGAATCATAACCAAACCAAACACTCATGTTCAGTTTAAACCAGTTTATAAGCCTGTTAAATTCACTTGCTTCAGCCCATGAACAGATCAAAACTTTTGGGGAAGGAGATGTTTGGGAAATCGGCGCTTCAGAAGCTGTGCAGTACCCGTTGATGTGGGCCGTGCCCCAGCCATCGTCCACTGCGCAAAAGCTGCTGAATATGAAGTTTAGTATCATTTTCGCAGACATTCTCGATACAGATAAATCAAATGAGCAGGATGTACTAAGCGATACAATGCAGATGGCGCTCGATATTCTGGCCCAGTTAAATGATCCGGATTATGCTGATAATTTTATATTGGATCCGAACGCCAGTCTCACGCCTTTTACCGAAAAGTTTGATGATGATGTGGCGGGATGGAAAGCAGATATTAATATCAAAATTAATTTTCTTTCAGATCGTTGTGCTGTTCCTTCGACGATAGTTCCTTCTGTTTCTTCACCTTTTGCGGCACCGGTTATTGTTAGAAATTCAGATGGTAGTTATTCAGTAAGTTTTGATGCAGGCGGTACTGGTATCATTCCTGATTCGGTTATTAAAAACAGTGATAAGAGTTTTACGCACAACTTACCTGCCACCGAGTCTTATACAGTTCCAGATTCGAGCGTAACAGATTCTGACGGCACTGTTTCATCACTGCCCGCAACCAAATCATTCACGGCGAAGACTTTGCAGCAATTGATAAATTCTGTTGCCGTTTCCACCATTTATAACGACCTGGTGACATCTTCAAAATTAGATAGCCTTGTTCAATCGCTATCTTATACGGATCTTGAAAGCCTTACAACATCGCAACTCGATGATATTGCCGGTATTTTGACCTCTGTTCAAATCCAGCTGCTTAGTGATGGACAGCTTAATGATCTGTCTACATCCCAGTTGAATTATGTTACAGGTCTGTTGGGTTCCACCCAAATTGCGACGCTGACAAGTACGCAAATAGGGGAGTTGACGAATACCCAGATTTCAGAACTCACCAACTCGCAAATTCACCAACTCACCAGCACACAGGTACAAGCACTAACCAATACGCAGATCGGATATATGAGTTCGACCCAGGTTCAGGAATTAATTAACAGTCAGCTTGCTAATTTATCCACATCGCAATTGCAATACATTCTTGGTTCTGTGATGAGCAACCAGTTTTTGCAGGACAACCTGAGTGGAAGCCAGCGAAATTCAATTAATGAGATCTACACCTTACAAACCGGGCAAACCACTTCGTACGCCACCGGTGATGATGGTAATCTGCAGCATGGTCGCCTCACGGATTTCTTTACCCTGAAAACAAATAACAGTTTTGGGAATACACACCGCTTTACAGACGAAAACGGAGCCCAGGTTTATGCGAGTAACTATGTCATTGATCATGCTACGGGGCTGGGGTGGTGTAGAACTGAGCAAACAACGGCTGTAACATGGTCGACTGCAATAAGTAATGCAAATGGGTTTTCGCTAAGTACATCAATTGGAACATTATCCAGTTTTTATTTACCTAATATGTCAGAGTTTCTCAGCATTATGAATATGGAAAATTCTAATAATGTAGTTTTAAACTATGCACCGTTTAATATTGTAGGAACAAGTACAGGAAGATGGGTATCTACTTCTATTTCTAGTCCTAATACGAGTGCCGTTAAAATAAGTACTGTAGTTATACCACAATTAACCACTGGCGCAAAAACTGCAACAGCCCCTTATTTTGTGGTTAGACGACATTTTTGATCATTTAATTCTTTTTAAGATTAATCCATGAAATCATTCGTCAATTTTCTATCAAACAATACTGTCCAAATCTCCGCTGTAAATGCGGGTATTTGGCTCGGCGCTATAGACTGGAGCATCAAAATTGTTTTTGGCTTGCCTACCGCCATTTATATATGTCTCAAACTATACCATGAATTTTTAAAACCTGATCAAAAGAACAATGACCATGAAAATAATCATCCTGAATAATTGGAAAACGAGCATTATTGGCATATTGCTTATGGGGGCGGGTATCTATACTGGTCTCACTGCAAAACAAAGCTGGGCCGAAAGCGGGCCGATCATCCTGGCAGGTGTAGGACTTATCTTTTCAAAAGATGCCGGGAAAACCCCTGAAAACATTATTAAAAATGCCATTCAAAACCATATTGATCATGATTGAAAAATTAAAATGGTGTGGTTGGCTTATAGCTACTGGCTTTGCCCTCCTTCTTTTGATGCAAAGATCTTGTAGCAAATCAGATAAGGATAGCCATGTCTTAACTCGAGACACAATACTCGTTCGCGGTGATACACAACTTTATGTTGTACAGGACACAGTTATTCAACCTTATAAAGTCTATTTAAAGGATTCCATTTCTCACATAGATACGGCGGCGGTTCTTAAAAATTATTTTGCAAGTCGTGTTTATAAAGATACGGTAAAAGCAAGGGATATAACTGCCGTGATTGAAGATAGTATTTCTGCCAATAAAATTGCTGGGCATAAGGTATTGATTGAGAATGCACGCGACCTGCAAATGAAAGTTCCTGTTTCAACTTCAAAAAACAAACTGTTTGTAGGCGGTTTCATTGGATGTTCAGCGAAAGGCATGTTCCCTGTAGGAGGAGTATTCCTGGCATTTGTAACCCGGAAAGAGATGCAATATTATTATGGATACGATGCATTAAACAGGATCCACTCTATAGGTTTATCGTGGAAAATTCATCTTTCAAAAGTTTGGCAATAATTAGGGTATTAACATTTTGGTTGAGACCGATTGGTTCTTATTGATGAGAATAATAGAATATATGCCAGATTTCCACTTGATTGCATCTGAAAATGAGTATTTATTAACCCCCTTTTGTACGGCGGTTTGATCTTTGTAAATCGTTTTCCCGTTAATATCAGTAACAATGATTGTAACAGGGGTATTGTCTTGAATTGAATAGGTAATAACAGGGATTGTGGCATCTGTGGAAATACCAATAATGTTTATACCGCCTGCTTCAGCGACGGTATTGTTTACCGAGACCATATTAAATATTTTGGATGCCCCGTTGAAATCAGTCTGCCTGAGCCGATAATAAGATGTCCCTGGCAAAGGTGATTCATCATAAGTAATATATTCCTTTTTGATCTCACTGTTTCCAGCACCTTTTACTTGTTTTATAGGACTAAAATTCAATCCATCCTCACTTCGTTCGACTGTGAAATAATCATTGTTAATTTCGGATGTTGTAGACCACATAAGAATTGTTTCTGAATTATTCATTCTCGCTAAAAAATTCAATACCGTAACGGGGAGCGGATTTACCACGATTCCGCTGAAGTTGTCTTCATCAAAATTTATTGGCGTTAGTTGATCATTATAAACATTGTCCATTGTGGGCGGGATGAGTTCGCTCATTGCCCACGTAATGGTTGTACTTTGGGTGTGATCGGAAACCGAGAAAATAATATCAACTACTCGGGTGTAAGAAGCGTTTAATGAAATAGCGGCACCCGGAGCACCTTGAAAATCAAGATTAATTACGATTTCTCCAAGAGAGGGCTGAGAAACACTTGAGGATGATGCATATCCTGTGGAGAAACCAGTATAAACAGCCGGGCTAAAGCTGTCTAACCAGTTATAATCAGTTCCGCTGCTTCCAGGGCCGGTACTCCCACTATTAAACTTTACATAGTTAGGATCATATAAAAAAATAAATTGAGCCGGACCCAAATGTTCGTGTATTGTATTGGTACTAATCCCAAGCTCTAACACTAGCTGGCTGCCATCATTTGTGATAACAGTCCATTGAGCATCCATTGTGGGATTACCGGTTTGGGCTTCGAGCGTTGCGATATTTGCAAAAAAGGCAATAATTGCCCATATAAACAGGTGTGGAAATCTTTTCATAGTTAGGGACTATTAATAAGTTTTTAAATGGTGTTAATCAAAAAGTTTGCAATTTATTAAAGAATTTAAAAAAACAAAAATAAATGAAAAAATTTTTTATTCCAGGACCTGTAGGGGGCGGGGCTTGCCCCTACCCTTCTCTGAAGAGCGTTCATAGGTAAAAATTCAGAAGAAAAATTATTCGGCGATGGTCTATCCCGAATAGGGCGGGGGCAACCCCCGCCCCCACATGGAATTCTACCCCATCCTGGATTAATCATCTAAATCATTCTTAATCTCAATATATTTGCCGGATATGACGGCGGATACCCCTTTATTGCAAGTGCAGCATCTCACTACTATTTTCAAAACAGAAGATGAGGAGGTGATGGCCGTAAATGATGTGAGCTTTGAGCTGCATGCCGGGGAAACCCTGGGCATTGTAGGGGAATCCGGTTCGGGCAAGTCTGTTACTTCGCTTTCTATCATGCGGCTCATAGCTGATCCTCCGGGAAAGGTCAAATCAGGGGTTATCAATTACCATCAGCAAGGTGGAGAACCGGTAGACCTGCTACGCCTGAGCAACAAAGAGATACGGCTGTATAGGGGCGCTGAAATCGCGATGATCTTCCAGGAACCCATGACATCCCTCAACCCTGTGTACACTTGCGGCAACCAGGTAATGGAAGCCATTATCCTGCACCAAAGAGTATCGAAAAAAGAGGCAAGGAAACGTACCATAGAACTTTTCAAAGAGGTACAGCTGCCCAGGCCGGAACAGATGGTGGATGCCTATCCGCACCAGCTAAGTGGCGGACAAAAGCAGCGTGTGATGATCGCGATGGCAATATCGTGCAGGCCTAAAATCCTCATTGCGGATGAGCCGACAACTGCCCTTGACGTCACCGTGCAGAAGAGCATTATAGAACTCATTGACAAGCTCAAACGTGAGATGGGCATGAGTGTGATCTTTATCACGCACGACCTGGGTGTGATTGCGGAAATAGCTGACAGAACACTGGTGATGTACAAAGGGAAAATAGTAGAGCAAGGTAAAACGTCCGATTTATTTAATAATCCCCAACATCCATATACAAAGGGATTGCTGGCATGTCGTCCACCATTGGATAAGAAGCTTTTGAGGCTCCCAACCATGAGTGATTTCATTGTCGAAAATGAAAGGGGAGAGGTCAGTGCTTCAGGAAAAACAATTGATTTTGTTATTTCAGAAAGGCTTATGCCTGAAGGGTATGAAGCGTCAAGAAAGGATAAATTATATAATCAGGAACCGATATTAAAAATAGAAAATATAAAGACGTTTTTCCCAATAAGAAAGGGATTTTTTGGAAAAGCCAGGGAGTTTGTAAAAGCCGTAGATGATGTAAGTTTTGAAGTGTATCCGGGTGAGGTTTTTGGCCTTGCAGGTGAATCTGGTTGCGGAAAAACAACGCTGGGCAGAAGTATTTTAAGACTGGAAGAACCAGATTCGGGAAAGATTATTTTTGATAATACAGATATACGTGAACTTGGAAATAATGCCATGCGGAAAATGCGCAAACATATTCAGATCATTTTCCAGGATCCTTATTCTTCTTTGAATCCCCGACTCACAATAGGATATGCCATTACAGAACCAATGTATGTGCATGGCCTGCACGGAAATGATAAAATGAGAAAGCAAAAGGCGCTTGACTTGCTGGATAAAGTCGGGTTGCCATCAAAGGCATATAACCGTTATCCTCATGAATTTAGCGGCGGTCAGCGGCAACGGATCGGTATTGCAAGGGCGCTGGCAGTAGAGCCGAAATTTTTGATCTGCGATGAGTCTGTTTCCGCTTTAGATGTATCGGTACAGGCCCAGGTGCTGAATTTGTTAAACGACCTCAAAGACGAGTTTGGACTCACTTATATTTTTATTTCTCATGATCTTTCGGTCGTGAAATTTATGTCGGACAGAATTATGATCATGAGTGCCGGTAAGATTGAAGAAATGGGAACCCCTGATGAAATTTTTAATCATCCGAAATCAGCATATACCCAGAAATTGATTGATGCTATACCTAAGGGGAGTTAGAGAATTTTGAAATTTCGACGATAAGAGGAATCTGCTTTAAACCAGGCCAAAGCCTAGGTTTGTTTTCCCTACCATGCCTCCATCAGAATTCTCGCTGCGCTCGAAATGACAGAGCAGATACGGCTAAGATAATAAACCCTACCCAATCAGCAATTCCTCAGCCACGGGCTGATAAACATGGTCAGGATCAAAAACTTTTTCAGGGTGATTGATATGATATTCAAACTCATGGCGGAAATGGAGAATCGCGCTTGCTACCGGCCATGCTGCTGCGTCACCAAGCGGACATATCGTATTGCCTTCAATTTTTTTCGCAACGTCCACCAATAGATCAATATCTGCTTGTTGTCCCTTTCCGTATTCGATGCGGTGTAAAACCCTTTCCATCCAACCGGTGCCCTCCCGGCAGGGGGAACATTGCCCACAACTTTCGTGGTGATAAAAACGGGTAAAATTCCACGTATTGCGAACCACACATTGGGTTTCATCAAAAACGATAAAACCACCGGAACCCAGCATGGTACCTGATACAAAACCCCCATCAGACAAAGATTCATAAGACATGACACGGCCTTCGCCTTTGATGTTTTTTAGTATCAATTCTGTTGGCAATATTGGCACTGATGAACCACCTGCCACCACGGCTTTCATTTTTTTGCCATTGGCAATGCCACCGCACCATTGGTCACTATAGATAAATTCTTCGACAGGCAATCCGAGTTCTATTTCATAAACGCCAGGCCTATTGATATTCCCACATGCGGAGATCAGTTTGGTGCCCGTGCTTTTACCAACACCTGTTTTGGCATATTCAGCGCCACCCATATTGATGATAGGAACTACTGCGGCAATGGTTTCTACATTGTTTACCACTGTTGGAGAAGCGTATAAACCCTGAACGGCAGGGAATGGGGGTTTGATCCTTGGATTCCCTCTTTTCCCTTCCAGGGATTCTAACAAAGCTGTTTCCTCGCCACATATATAAGCGCCGCCCCCGGGATGGACGTATAATTCTAAATCATATCCCGATCCGAGAATATTTTTACCGAGAAATCCATTTGCTTTGGCTTCAGCAATTGCTTTTTCAAGGATTTTTATGATCCATTTAAATTCACCTCTGACATAAATATAAGATGTGTTTGCACCAAGCGAATAAGAGGAAGTGATCATCCCTTCCACAAGCAAATGGGGGATGTGCTCCATGAGGTACCGATCCTTGAAAGTACCAGGCTCACTTTCATCTGCATTGCACACAAGGTATCTGGGATTATTCGATTTGCGGTCCAGAAAACTCCATTTCATCCCGGTCGGGAATCCGGCACCGCCCCTTCCGCGAAGGCCTGAAGTTTTTACCTCTTCCATCACCTCATCAGGTGTCATTTTTTTAATCGCTTTTTCCACTGAAGCATAACCGCCATTTTTGCGGTAAACCTCATACGTGTTGATGCCCGGGACATCAATATTTGCAAACAGTATCTTTTGAGCCATAAAATATCAGTAAACCACCATTGCCAAACTGTAGAATGTTTGCAAAATTAAGGTTTTTTGAAACAGATTGTTCGGAAGCAAACTATTCCATGACAAGTTTCTGACAAAGATATTCCTGGTCGAAATAGGCATTCAGGACATAGAGACCAGCTCTTAGCCCATATTCAGTCGGATCAATATAGATATCATACCTCCCGGTATGGCGGATCCCGTCATAGATATTTGTCACAAGTCTTCCTGTGGCGTCATAAAGTTGCAGAACGACATTTTTGGTACCAATGAGTTCATAGTGAATGACCAGAGTATTTTTGAATGGGTTAGGATATGCAGCGAACAAATTGGAATTGGCTATTAAAGGCTGTATGCCTGCTGATGTAACGGATATCGTATCGGTATAGACTGTTTCACAACCATTTGCCGACTTCATAGTGAGGGTCACAGGAAAGGTGCCGATATTTTTAAAATTATGGACCGGGGATATGGAGTCTGTCGTATCCTTATCTCCAAAATCCCAATGATAATACACCTCAGAAGTGTCTAATGGCAAAAAAATTGCCTCGTGCTCATTGGCATGGTAATCAAAGCCGGGATAAAATCCCGAACTAACGCCAATGGTTTTTGAGGAGCTATTGCTGCATTGGTTTTGGCGTGCGTATCTCAATGTAACTTTGTAATCAGCTTCATTTTGGTATAAATGGGAAGGAGAAACATCATTAGAAGAAGCGCCATCCCCGAAATGCCATAACCATCCGCCGTTTACAGTCACAGTATCCGGCAATTGATTAAGGAATTTGAATAAATAGCATGAAGGAACCGATTCAAATGCTGGTTTGGGTAAAGAACCTACATTAACAACAAACTTTGTACTATCTGTGACGTTATTGATCGTCCTTTTTGCAATGACATTATATTTTCCATTTTTTGCAAATACATGTTTAAGTGGGTAATAGCTGCTATCTGAATTCCCATCCCCAAAATTAATACGATACCAGGCGCTATCTGTTACGGATGGATAAATGAAAGTATCACCCGTACAAACCATGAATTCACGGGTTTGAGCGAACGATATATGAACAGTGAACGTTATAACCATAAAGGCAAATATGGCTTTAAGCGAAAATATTCTGCTTTTATGCCAGCAACCTACCGACACATTACGTGCTGTTAAAAATAAAGCTAACCTTCGCAATATCAAAGCTCCTGGCATTATATGAACTTTAGAAAAATAAAACGTGCTGAAGTAGAAAAAATTGTAGTGGTCCTGAGAAACTATAGAGTATTGTTTTTATGGCACACAGGCACGTTTTTTAAACAATTAGATATAAAATCAGGATATAAACGAATTTTTAGTTATATTTGCTATAGTTCATTTTCACTCAATGAAGAAAAATTTATTTTTAGGGGCATTAATGCTCCTGATTGTTAGCAGGATTGATGCGCAAACTGCCATTGTCCTTACTGAAAGTAATTTCCCGATTTTAGCGGGGCCATTCCATTATTCTGTATCATACCCAAAAACGATTACCGTTCGAAAAAATGGTGTGAATGTTAAATGGGACTATTCTTTCTTAAAAAGCGATTCTATTATTAAGGAAGTTTTTCTTTCCAATATTACAAATCCATTCACTAAATCAAAAACTGCAGTAGCAGATACAGGAGTGCACGAATTTCTGACAAGTAATAGCAATCTATCGGAAACAGGGTTTTATGATGAAGACAAGAACGGGTTATACTTTGCAGGTGATTTTGTCGGTTCTCAGTTTTTCAGTCTTGAAAGTTATTTTAATAACAGTTCTGATAATATAAATGTGCCACAACAAAATGATTCTGTGCGTCTGGATATAAATCATTTTCCGGAAACATCCGGATCGGGCCATCATTATAATGTGAGCAAATCGCTTCATTTTTTATGGACTGTAAATTCTGCAGGCATGAGTGATGCGCCATCAGTAAAAAAAACTTTTTACGAGATAATGGATACTGTCACCGGATGGGGCACATTGAGAGTCCCCGCAGTATCTTCAAAAAGCATTGCATATCCGGTTTTGCTGGTCAGACGTAAGGTTATTACCATTGATAGTTATTATGTAAATAATAATGCCGCCAGCAAATTTTTTTTAATTGCTTTTGGAATTGATCAGGGCGCAAAGACCATTGATTGCAATGAATATTTTTACCGCGCTGGGTACAGCAATCCATTGATAATCATAGGATATGGAACTGATACGACCTATTCTGTTCCAAATAGTGTTTTGTTTTCAAATGATAGTATTAAACAACAGGCCGGTATTGAAGTTCCAGATATAAATAAGCATGATTTTACTTTATACCCCAACCCTGCAAGCACAGGCCAGGTAAGTTGCTCATTTACAAAAGAGGGTAGTGGCAAATGGAAGCTACTGATCTTTAACTCCATTGGCAAGGTATTCAACTCTCAAATCATTGAAGGAGATGGGCAAATAAATACGACTTTTGATATTAGTAATGCCAAAGCGGGTTTGTATTTTGTAAGTCTATTAGATGACAATGGTCAGGTTGTCGCCAATGGCAAAATAGATATTGTTCGCTAAACTTCTCACTTTTCACCTCTTACTTCTTACGCTCTAACTATCTTTGCGGACAATTACATGAAAACCTATCTCAGGATCATCGGGTATGTTCGTCCTTACAAAGACAAAATTGTCTTTTATATCCTTTTTACGATATTGTCGGTAGTATTAAGTACACTTGCGCTGTATATGCTCCGCCCGGTTATGGATATGCTTTTCAATCCTGAAAAAGTATCCAATGCCATCAAACACCCCCCGGTTTTCAGTTTTGACCTGAATATTTTAATTCAATGGGTTCAATATCACGCGGCAGTCCTCACCCAAAATGCCGGTAAAAGTGCTGCGCTCCTGTATGCAACCCTGGTGGTAGTTCTTCTAAATTTATCTGGGAACGTATTTAAATTCCTGAGTGCGCGCGCTCTTGGAACCATCAGGACCCGGGTTGTTGAAGATTTAAGAAGATCGGCTTATGACAAGCTGATCATCCAGGAGGTGGCCTACCTTGAAAACCGCAGAAAAGGGGATATTGTTAGCAGGGTTACTTCTGATATTACTGAAGTGGAGTATTCAGTCGTGATCACTTTCGAATCCATTATCCGCGACCCCTTGGGGATCATCTGGGTTTTGGTTTTAATGATATCAATGTCATGGCAATTGACCCTGTTTATTTTCCTGGTTTTACCCGTATCTTCATTAATTATTAACCGGATAAGCAAGTCACTGAAGCGGGATGCCAAGGATACGCAGGGGATATATGGGAGGATCATGAGTATGGTGGATGAAACCGTGTCAGGTGTGCGGATCATAAAAGCTTTTCATGCTGAAAAGTATATTTCGAACATTTTTGATGTGTTCAACAGGAGGTATAGCAGGCTTTCCCGTCAGCAATGGCATAAGAAGGCATTGGTCCCTGTTTTCTCAGAATCGGCAATGGTGGGTGTGGTCGGGCTTACTTTATGGTTTGGTGGAAACCAGGTATATAACAACCAAATGTCTGCGGCTACATTCATTAGCTATTTGTCCATGTTTTATCTTCTTCTTTCACCTATAAAATCTTTATCCTCAGCCTTTGGAGGTATTTATAAAGGTTTGGCATCGGGTGAAAGGATTTTTGAACTGATGGATACTACCGTGACCATTAAAGACAGTCCTGATGCGATGGTTGTCAATGACTTTAAGCATTCTTTAGAGATCAAAAACGTATCCTTTGCGTATGTAAAAGAGAATGTTCTTGAAGACATTAACCTGACTATAGAAAAGGGAAAAATCATTGCATTGGTTGGGCCATCCGGTGGTGGAAAATCAACGCTCGCTGAATTGTTGCTACGCTTTTATGATCCGACAAAAGGAGAAGTATTACTGGATGGAAATGACCTGCGGAATATAAAATTAGAAAGCCTTAGAGGCCTGACCGCAGTGGTAACCCAAGACCCAATTCTTTTTAATGATACCATCTACAACAATATTGCTTTTGGCATGCCTCATGTCACGAAAGGCGATGTAGAACAAGCCGCCAAAGCCGCCAATGCCCATGACTTTATCATGGAAACCGAGAGTGGATATGACACCAATATCGGTGACCGTGGCGGGTTGCTTTCAGGTGGTCAGCGACAACGACTCAGCATTGCCAGGGCGATCCTGAAAAACCCGGCAATACTTGTTCTGGATGAAGCCACTTCAGCCCTCGATACCTCATCTGAAAAAATTGTGCAGGATGCCCTTTACAGGCTCATGGAACACCGGACTTCTATTGTGATCGCTCATAGACTAAGCACCATACAGGATGCCGATGAAATCATTGTGATTGACAAAGGCCATATCGCGGAAAGAGGTACCCACCAGGAACTCATCGGCAAGAATGGGCTGTACACCACCTTGTATCAGTTGCAGCAGTTGGAAGTAGGGAAAGATTCGTAAACTTAGCAATTGAGAAAAGCGTCATTGCGGCAAAGGATTCGAGGTACGAGAATACTGAATGCCGTCCGTCGAAAAAACGCGGAGGGGCAACGACAATGCTTTACTTGATGCAAACTTGTTATGGAAAAAGCTTCATCGTTACCTCTGAGCGATATCCACGGGTCTTCATTTTTCGTTCCTCAAAAATTCCGCCCGCAATGACGCGCTTTTTTCAACATTTTGCATTGCGGCAATTGAGCCGCTTTCAATTGGGTCAATAGCATACTAAAAGGCATCAGCCCCAAATTTCCAATTTCCAAAATCATCTATCTTTCAATCTATAAACAAACTTTAGTCCTGACCAATCTCCATTGATTGCACATACTTTTACATCGACCAAGCCTACGCTTAAACCGACTGAACGAATGATGTTTTCACTCACATCTGTGGGTATGTCGGATGTTCTTTTCGGCCATGATACCCAAATTGAACCATTTTTTTTGATTGCCTTTTTTGCCTGGGGGAGGACTTCCATATAAAATTCTTTGTTCACGATAAAGATGTGTATCATGTCCAGGTCTGGTGTGTCGAAATTCTTGTGCCAGTTTATATTTTGGGGCAGGTCTTTGAACAAGCCAAAATATTCATCCGGCTCACCAATGAGGCTGATATGATGCCCGGCTTTAATGCCAAGCTTTTTTGCCAGGGGTGTCCCGGAATACCCTGTCGTAACTGTCAATGAATTAAAATTTTACCTGCTTATAATAAATGTATATACCGTCTTATCTCCTTCTACAGAACTCAGTTCCAGGAAATAAGTCCCTGGCTTGAGGGCGCTTACATCCAGCCTTTCAAAATCATTCTTCCTGACCATAATTTCCCTTCCCGCGTAATCCATAACCCTTGCCAGTTTCAATACCAGCCCTGGATTATTGTTTTGGATATTTAATATGGTATTGGTAGGGTTTGGGTAGATACTTAGCGAACCAAAAGGGTCATTATTCTCATCAAACCCGGCAAACCCGCTGATACTAACTGTGGTGGCATAACGAAAGCTATCAGAACAGCTAACAATTGCGTTATTGGACGACTTGCTGCTTGTGGGCCAAATTATTATCAGGTTTCCTTTGCCGTTATTGAAATACGGGTGGTTGACAATTATATGACAATAGAGGCCAATGGTGTCTCCGCTGTTTATTGTCAAAGGAGGTACCTGGGCTGCGGTAACGAAACTATCATTTGCAATCCCAGGTACACCGTAATTATTGGTTATAAAATTTGTATAAATAACACCTGTAAAAGTTGATGTATCTAAATTCCCAAAGTATGTTACTTTGTAAAAAAGACTCAGGCTGTCATTTGCCTTGCCCTTGATCTGGGTGGATAAGGAACCGGGAACAAGGTTGAAGTGGGTGGGTGTTTGTGCCTGGGCCCCCGCATATATGAGAGTGAAAAGAAGAAGGTATATGTAGAAGCTCTTTTTCATCGTTTTCAAATTATGAGACAAATATATCACCAGGATTCCGAATCACATAAGGAAAATAAGTATTATCTTACGCGGCCAAAAGCAAATATATGGATTTATTAAATGAAATGATCCTACTCATGGATAAACATGCCGCCCGGCAATTCAAGATATATTCAGGAAGTGAAAATGATGATAGTCAACGAAAAGACTTTTATCTTTTTGATGCCATCAGGAGGCTGGGCGAAAAATATGATGACGATAAGGTCTTCAAAAAACTGTACGCAGGCAGCGACAAAAATGCTTGGTACAGGTTGAAGGGCAGGCTGATTGCAGATGTCAGCCGCAGTGTATTTCTGCACCAGTACCAGAACAATGATAACATGCTTTGCCTATATTATACTGCTCTTGCTTATTACTACGAAAGTGTAAATGCCCCAAGGGTAGCGCTGTACTTTTTTAAGAAGGCGGAAGACAAGGCAAAAGAAATAGAAAACTTCGGTCTTCTCGATGTCATCTATTTACAAATTACAAAGCTTGCCAAAGAAATGCCATCCATTAACCCCGAGTTATACGTAAAAAAGCGCAAAGAAAACAGGGGGCTTCTAAACCGTATGAGCGAAATGGAAGACATCCTGGCCGTCTTTGAATACCAGGTGAATATAGCACAAAATCTTGCCGGAGTCACAATTCGAATCCCAGAGCTGTTGGAAAACATGTTGAATGAATATACAAATGATGAGGAACTCAAACAAAGCCCAAAAATCCAGTTCGGTATTTATTTCATTGTGAGCCATATACTTTTACAGGATAAAAATTATTTGGGGCTGACAGATTATCTGATTTCTACCTTTGATTCATTTACTAAAAAGAACTTTTTTAATAAAGGCAACCACAGGCACAAGCTTCAGATGTTGGTTTGGCTTGCCAATTCAGCCGTGGCCAATAAGGATTATCAATTATCTCTGAAGTATGCCGAACTACTTCACAATGAAATGCAGGCTTTTGAAAAGCTCCATTATGATTTTTTCGAGGGATTTTATTACAATATAATGGTACTTAACTATTCAAAGATCAATCCTGAAAAGGCAATTGAATTGCTGATAGAAATGGGTAGAATAAAAAGTGTACAGCAAAATGCGTATAATGCTGCGTTTACCTTATTGAACCTTGCGGAAATGTACTACATTCAAAAACACTTTAAGCAGGCCATTTTGAACCTCAATAAAGCGTATGGTCATGAAGGGTATAAAAGTGTGGATAGTTATTTACAACTCAGGGCCAATATCGGCGAACTCATGATCCGTTTCGACATGAAAGAATATGAATTTATCGAATACCGGGTCAAACAGATATTTAAAGATTATAAAGACTTTCTTTCAAAACCAGAATCAGCTAAGGAAGTGGAATTTATGCAGCTCATTCAAAAGGCTGCAGAAAACCCCGGAATGCTCCGGAAACCCGGATTTCGTGCAGAAGCCCAAAAATACCTGGAAACCTATAGTAACGAATGGACCAAAGAAGAGGTGCTGTTCAGGTACAACGAATGGCTGGAGATGAAGTTATAAAGATTAAAAAATTAAAAGATTGAAAAATTGAAAGAGGCCCAACAGTCGCGAATTCTCTACACAGGATCAAAGACATTTCTGCAATAACGCTCTTAGGATTATTTGTTTGATTGCGTAACCTAATTCAAACTATACCCCAAATAAAAAAGCGCCGATAATGTCAGCGCTTTCCATCATTCCGTTTTGAAGTCAAATTAAAATTAACCCCATAAGTTAACAACCTACTAACTCGTAGTAGGCCACACAACAACGAGGTTTTCACCTCCTCCGTCCACGCTGCATTCCACCTGTCCCGACTGTCCCGATGGGATGTTCCACTGTACGTCAATGGTTGAGGTACCCTGGCCATCAAGGATGGTGCCATTGGTCACCGACCATTCATAGTCAACCCCGTCAGCCGGGGTAATGCTGTACGCGGCATCCTGGTTCAGGGTCACCGATGTGGGGCCATTAATGGTGTACGGCCCGCCCGATTTGCCCTTGAAAGCAATGAGCGACAAAAGCACCAGAACAAACAAATACTTTTTCATGTTGATAAATAAATATTTAAAAGGTTCATAGCGAAGCAAAAAAATGCTTGTCATTACAAATATGCGGGGGGGGGGATAAAAACCAAATGAAATCGTCAAAAGTTATCCACAAATTGCATGGTGGCTTTTGCTTCACCATGCTTTTGGCCAGGGGAGGCATATTAAGGTTCGCGCCAACAATCACGCCTTCTCTTCGTAGAGACAAGGCAATGCCTTGTCTCTACACAGATCAAAGACATTTCAGCAATAACGCTCTTAGGGTTATTTGTTAATTTTGCAAATTGCGTGGCAAAAAAGCTATTGTCCAGGTATAATGAGTGGCTTGAAATGAAGTTGTAAGCCATTGACTATTATTGATCGTTGATCATTGATCATTGATCATTTTCGTCTTGGTCGCGTAAGACTTTCAGGTTTTTGCCATTGACAGGTCTGATATCTGCCATACCTTTGGGTAAAGTTTCACAGAGAGAACAAAAATATTAACGATATAAATTTTACGATTATGAAAACTTCCACTTTTACAAACACTCTAAAACCGGTCACCCTGGCACTGGTTATTTTCATGATAGGGCTGTTGTCAGCAGGCAGGGCAAATGCTTCCTGTACGGCAAGTTTTACGGATACCGTGAAGGGCGAAACCGTTTACTTCTATAGTACATCAACGGCAGCAACCAAGACACCCATACTTAACTGGAACTTTGGCGATAAAACCACCGGCTCAGGTGCCAGGCCAACACATACCTATAGCGCTTATAACACAAGTTATAAGGTGATCCTGACTGTTTATGATTCCTCCAACGGATGCTTTGCCATCGACTCTGTCGTTGTTACCACCGGCAAAGCGCCATGTAGTGCAACTGCTTATTTTGGTGAAACCAATGGTTCGGGGGGAAGTGTATCTTTTACCAATTATTCCACGACTACCACGGGTCACTTTTCAAGTAGCTGGGACTTTAATGATGGAAAAACCGGTTCTAACGATAAATCACCTACGCATACCTACAAGGCAAACGGCGTTTATCACGTATGTTTATATGTTGTAGATAGCTCCAACACAAGCTGTAATTCAAATTTTTGCAGGTATGATACGATAAAAAATGCATGTTCGGCCAATTTTGTTTATGCGCTTACTACCGGCTTAACTGTTGGATTTGCCGATTCAGGTTCTACGGCACTTGCTGATAAACATGGTGTGACCTGGAATTACGGTGATAACAGCACCAATGGTACCGGAGACTATACCTATCATACTTATAGTAAAAGCGGTACTTACCAGGTATGCGTAGAAGTATATGACAGCGTCACAAAATGTAATTCTTCATATTGTACTTCTATTAAGGTGAGCAATTGTACTCTTGCATCATCTTTCAAGTACTCACAAACTGCCGATAAGTTTACATTCACGAGTACAAGTACCAGCGCTTCGAAACATTCATCATTCAAATGGTATTTTGGTGATGGTGGTATTGACTCAACATCAGGTTCCGCTGTTTCACATACATATACTGCAAGTGCCGCAACAGAAGTTGTCTATTTATTGATATATGATTCTGCAACAGGATGTTCAGCCTATTCAAGCCAGACCATTACGCTTTGTGCTACAAAATCTGATTTCACCGATAAGATGTCCGGGTTTACGGTTGCATTCGCAGCGGATTCAACCAACAAAACAACCGTATTTTACAGTTGGAATTTTGGAGACAAATCAAATCCGGGTACGGGCCTTAAGCCAAGCCATACCTATAGTGGAAACGGCACATATAATGTTTGCCTGACTGCCACTGACAATGCAACAGGATGTAGCAGTACCACCTGCAACAATGTTGTGGTAAATACCTGCACGCTCACCGCTTCATATACAGATAGTATCAGCGGGCGTACGGTGTATTTTACAGGACGTACCAACCTCACTTCAAAACATTCCAGTATCAAATGGTATTTCAGCGATGGCTCACCGTTTGATTCAACCTCCGGTCTCATTACCCATCACACCTTTGCAAGCAGCGTCAGTTCCGTAAAGGTTTACCTGATCGTATATGATTCAACCAGCAAATGCCAGGTATATGCTACTGAAATAATCACCATTTGTAATGCAAAATCTGATTTCACGGATAAAATAAGCGGATTCGCCGTTGCATTTGCCCCGGATTCAACTAATAATTCAACCGTCAGGTACAGCTGGAATTTCGGAGATAAAACGGCTGCAAGCAATGATAAAAAGCCAACCCACACTTACAATGGAAACGGTACTTATGATGTATGTCTTACTGCAGTAGACAGTGCAACAGGCTGCACCACTACTACCTGTGCCAATGTCGTGATCAATAACTGCACCCTTACCGCCTCATTTACAGATAGTGTTAAAGGCACGACAGTGAAATTCTATGGAAAATCAAATGCTTCTTCACACGTAAAGATCACCTGGACTTTTGGTGATAATACATCAGATTCCGCATCCAATAGTTATGACGTTTCACACACCTATGGCAGCAGCATATCAACCTCTAATGTTTACATGAGGGTTTATGATTCTGTTACCAAATGCTTGACTTATGGTACAGGACAGGTTATCATTTGTGATGCACAATCAAATTTTACAGAGAAAATAAGCGGGCTCAGTGTCACTTTCGCTCCGAATACATCAAACAATTCAAGGATAAAGTATAGCTGGAATTTTGGAGATAAATCAGACAGCAGGTTGCTTGCCCCTACACATTCTTATGCTTCTTATGGAACTTATCAAGTGTGCCTTACAGCCACTGATAGCGTGAGCGGATGCAGTACCCAGACCTGTACAGACATTACTCTCGCATGCTCGCTTAATGTTTCATTTACAGACAGCATTAGCGGTAATACGGTGAAATTTTACGGCACTACGGGCCAAATTTCGAATCATGCAAGTATCAAATGGTATTTTGGGGATGGCGATTCATCAATCACAGGTAATTTAATCGTATCACACACCTATGCAAGCGGTACCGGGTCTGCAAATGTTTATCTCCGGATATATGATTCTACAACCAAATGCCTGGCTTATGGTACCGGTACCATTACCATCTGTGATGCAAAATCTGACTTCTCAGACAAGGTAAGTGGTCTCTCTGTAGCCTTTGGAGCCAACACCACTAATAGTTCTAAAATAAAATACAGCTGGAATTTCGGAGATAAATCCGATAGCAGATTGGCCGCCCCTACACATACCTATAGCACGGGCGGTACTTACAACGTATGCCTCACCGCAACGGATTCCGTAACCGGGTGCAGCACACAAACATGCACAAATGTTACGGTAACAGGCTGCAACCTTTCGGTTAAGTTTACTGACAGTGTTTCAGGTCATACCGTGAAATTCTTCGCCACAACCAATGCCTCATCACATTCAAGTATTAAATGGCTGTTTGGTGATGGGGATATTGATTCTACGTCCGGGTTGAAAACAACACATACTTACGGCAGTACTGTCACAAAAGAAACTGTTTATCTAAGGGTATATGATTCTACAACCAAATGCCTGGCATACTATAATGTGAGCATTAGCTTCTGCACTGCCCTGTCTGATTATACTTTTTCGGTAAATGGGTTGACTGTTTCCTTCAAAGCCGATCCTAATAACAATTCGTTAGCAAAATACCAATGGGATTTCAATGATAAGTCCAACTCAGGAACTACTTCAGATCCTACACATACTTACACTACTGGTGGAACTTATAATGTCTGCCTGACTGTAACCGATACAGGCTGCAGCAGCACCACTTGTCACACCGTAACTGTGACTGGCTGTAACCTTACCGCTTCATTTACGGACAGCGTCAGTGGCCACACAGTTACGTTTTTTGGGAAATCGAATCTGACCTCCAAACACTCAACTATAAAATGGTACTTCGGTGACGGTTCTTCAGATTCTACTTCAGGGCTGAAGGTTACACACACATACGGATCAACTGTTACAAGTGCGAATGCCTATCTGAGGATATACGATTCAACCACAAAGTGCCTGGTATATTATAATGTCACCATTACTTTCTGCAGTGCTTCGGCAGCATGGACATACGCCAGTTCAAGTTTGACAACAAAATTCCTCGCAAACGGAACAAATCCATCCGGTACCATATATTCTTGGAACTTTGGCGATGGAAGCAATAATGGTACGACCAAAGATCCCGTGCATACGTACAGCAAAGCCGGCAAATACTATGTTTGTCTCTCTGTTATAGATTCCCCTTGCTATGCATCCATTTGCGATTCCATAACTGTTACGGCTCCTACGAATACAACTTATTGCATCAGCGGAACGGTTATGACCAGTCATGTGGCAGCATATCCAGCAAAGGTTTTCCTTATTTATTACGATTCAAAAGACAGTACGCTGGATTCTATGAAAACAACGCAAACCAATAGCAAAGGCCAGTATGAATTCTGCGGGTTGAAAAATGGCAGCACCTATTACACTAAAGCCGCCCTGGATAGCGATAATTCTTATTTCAAATATTTTATTCCTACTTATCATTACGATGCTACCAAATGGACGGGCGCCAATGCGATCGTGATCAATAGTGCAAATGATACCGGTGAGAATATCATCATGAAAACAGGTACAAACCCAGGTGGTGCAGGTTTCATAGGTGGCAAAGTAAGTGCAGGTGCCGGCAAAACAGGAGATGCCGAAGCAGATATACTGGTGGTGCTTTATGATTCGGCTGGTATAACCCCTGTTGCATATACTTACACCAATTCTGCAGGCTATTACAGCTTCTCAGGTATTGCATTCGGAACCTACTCGGTATATGGTGAAATCTTTGGAAAGGTATGTTACCCTGCTATTGTAACCATTACCGATACCTCATCAACGGATAACAGTGTGGATCTCCAGGTGAGAATGACGACGATTACTGCTGCCATAAAACCTGCAGGCACATGGACCGTAGAAAAAGCCGATGTATATCCTAACCCCGTTACAAACAAGCTGACGCTATCCATGAGTCTTCGCAATGCGAGTCCGGTTACCTTGAAGATATATGACATTACAGGCAAAGTAGTATCAGAATTAAATACAACTCTTGACGGTGGCGCACAAAAGATGGAGGTAGATGCTTCATCATTGCCTGCCGGTATATATTTCCTGAGAATGGAAATGCTTAAGAACAATACATTAATGGAAGCCCAATTTGTAAAGGTTCATTAATTACTCAGTTTTTTTCACTCCTTCCTTTCATGTTGATAGAGAGCGCCAGTCCCGGGCGCTCTCTTATTTTTTATAGTATATGATCCAATGTCGTTTAGTTAGCAATTCCGAGTTAGAAAGATCGGTGTCCCTAAACGACATTGGTACATGATCTTAAATAATTAAATAGTATTATCAGGTATCCCACCCCCTGCCCCGCCAGCGGGGGACGGCACTTATCGTCATTTCAGGTTTCCGGACATTATCGTCCTTTCTGCCAAAACCAAATGAAAGAGACTCCAATGTTGGATTGTGCAAAAAAGTGAGTCAAAAGCTGTACTCCGCTGGCGGATAGGAGTGGAAATTCGAAATAATATTAATTGATATAACAGCAATTTCTACAAAATTGCTGCACATGATATTTTATAGCTTCTGATAGCATAAACAAGATGATCAATAAGCACATTTTGTGATTTTAATCAATATTTTGATATATTGAATATAAGCAAATTATGGCAAAAATGACTCAAAAATACTTCCTTAAGCGCGTAAGACTTTTCGGTTTTTGGGTTTGACGCATCAGATGGCTGTTTTACCTTTGACTAAAATTAAGAACAAATAAAAACTTATTTTATGAAAACCTTCTCATTTACTCAAAAACTAAAACCGGGCATTGTCGCCCTGGTTATTGCTGCTTTCAGCCTCTTATCGGCGGGGAAAGCAAACGCAGCCTGCAAAGCAGGATTTACTGACTCCGTGTCAGGTAAAACAATTTATTTCTACAGTACATCAACTGCCGTAAGCAGCCATTTTGCAGTACTATGGAGCTTTGGCGACAAGACCAACGGCAGTGGTCTGAAAACATCCCATACCTACGGTGATTACAACAAAAGTTACCTTGTTTGTGTGGTGGTTATAGATTCTGCGAACTCCTGCATGGATAGCAGCTGTACAACAGTCACTACAGGTCCGGCACCATGTACAGCCACCGCTGGTTTTACGCTATTGAACGGGAAGGGCGGAAGCGTTAAGTTTACCAATACGTCCAAAACCAGCAGCGGAACTTATTCAAGTGTCTGGGATTTTAATGATAAAACTTCTTCAAGAGATGCAAACCCTAACCATACTTTTGCAACCAATGGGTTTTACCATATATGCCTGACAGTTACAGACAGCTTAAACAAGACCTGTACATCAACTTATTGTCTGTATGACAGCATATTTACGCTTCCATGTACAGCAAATATCGTAGGAGGGGCATCAAAGCTGACCGGCGGTTTTTCTGATTCAGGCTCTACCGCATTGGCGCATAGCCATAGTGCCAGTTGGAATTTTGGAGACAACACCAGCCTTGGTTCTGGGGACTACGTTTCGCATACCTTCGCCAAAAATGGTACTTATAATGTATGCGTTACGGTTTATGATAGCTCAAATGCCTGCTCAGCCACAAAGTGTAAGAGCATCACCATAAACAATTGTAGTCTTACCGCTTCATTTGCAGATAGTACAAATGGAACTACGGCTACCTTCTATGGTACTACAAATGCATCGGCACATTCGAAAATCAAATGGTTTTTTGGCGATGGTATCGTTGATTCCACATCTGGTTTAACGGTATCCCACACTTATGCCTCAACAGGAGCAGAAGCTGTTTACTTGTCGGTATATGATTCTGCAACAGGCTGTACCGGTTATGCAAGCCAGACAATAAGCATTGCATGTAATGCTTTATCAGATTGGAGTTATTCAACGAATGGCGTTGGCGGAACGACCTTGAAAATGAAAGCAGATGCAAAAAATTCTTCTTCTGCCACTTATCAGTGGGACTTTAATGACAAAACAAGTGCGGGAACAACCTCAGATCCATCGCATACCTACAGTACTGCCGGCACTTATAATATATGCCTCACTGTAAAAAATGGTTCATGTACATCAACAACATGCCATTCCATTAAAGTGCCTACCTGCACGCTATCAGCCACCTATGCTTATACCGTTACAGGACATACTGTCAACTTCACGGTTACAAGCAATGCTTCAGCACATTCGAAATATACATGGTACTACGGGAATGCCATTGACTCAACATCGGGTGCGAAAGCCACTTATACTTTCGATAGCACTTTAGACTCCGAAGAGGTTTATGTAAGGGTTTATGATTCAGCGACCTTATGCCAGGTTTATGTTACTCAAATAATTACATTCTGCAGGGCATTTTCATATTATAACTATACTGTAAATGGATATGATGTTTCCTTCAGTTCCAGTACTGCAAACGCGTCCGGAGCAAAATACCAATGGGATTTTAATGATAAATCCAGTGCCGGTACAACTGCTGATCCTAAACATACATATACTGCAAATGGAACTTATAATGTTTGTCTTACCGTCACCAATAATGGTTGCAGTACAACTACTTGTCGTTCTATTGTTATCAATACCTGTAGCCTTACGGCATCGTTTACAGAAAGCATTGATAATCACAAAGTAACATTCTCTGGCAGCACAAATGCTTCATCCCACTCCAAAATCACATGGATTTTCGGTGATGGAACTTCTGACTCTACATCAGGACTAAGCGTAACCCATACTTATGCCAGTAGCGTGGTGACTGAGAATGTGTATATGAGAGTGTATGATTCTACTACAAAATGTGTTACTTATGGCACTGGTACTATCACTTTATCCTTTTGCATTCTTGGCAGTGTCACAACCGGCGGTACGGCAGGCTATCCGGCCAAGGTTTACCTGATCACTTATAATTCAACTGATAGCAGCCTTACGGCAATTGATAGCACCACGACCAACAGTAATGGTATCTATGAATTCTGCGGACTTAGCAAAGGGACGTATTATACCAAAGGGGCTCTCACAAGCAGTAATTCTAATTATAAAAACTTTATCCCGACATACCACAATGATGCAACCAAGTGGGCCACAGCTGTTAAGATTGCACTTGGCGGCTATAATGACAGTGGTGTGAACATTGCAATGAAAAAAGGCACGAACCCGGGCGGCACCGGATTCATAGCAGGCAAGATAAGTGCTGGTGCTGGCAAAACTGGGGACCCACAGGCCAATATATTGGTGGTATTGTATGATGTCAATAGTAATCCTGTTTCATATACTTATTCCAATTCTTTAGGTGAGTATAGCTTTTCGGGTCTTGCATTTGGAACATACGAGGTGTATGGGGAAGTGCTTGGTAAACCTTGTGATCCTGCCATCGTAACCCTTACAGATTCTACTGCTTCAGTCAATAATATCGATCTGCTGGTAAATATGAATTCGGTGACAGCAGCAGGAATAAAACCTATGGGTACCTGGATAGTGGAAAAAGTAGATATATTCCCGAACCCGGTTTCAGATAAGCTGACACTTTCTATGAGCCTTCGCAATGCAAGTCAGGCAAATCTGAAAATATATGACCTCACGGGTAAAGTAGTATCGGAATTGAACACAACCTTAGGTGGTGGCGCGCAAAAGATGGAAGTAGATGCTTCATCGCTGCCTGCCGGTATATATTTCCTGAGAATGGAAATGGTTAAAGACAATACTTTAATGGAGGCCCAATTTGTAAAGGCCCGTTAATAACGATTTCTTCACTCCTTCCTTTCATGTTGATAGAGAGCGCCGTCCCGGGCGCTCTCTTTTTTTTAAAGCCCGGGCAACCCTTTTCATCGCTGTATCGTATTGTAGATATAGTGTTGTTATAAATATATTTTGTTTGTGTTGATTGGTTTAATCGGCTGTTGGGGTTTACAGCTTCTAAGGGCCGAACATAACCGCTTCGTTCTCCTTTCAAATTTTCAATGGCGCATCTCAGGATGTGCCATTGTTTTTTACCAATCTTCAGGATAATGCCATTCAATGACAGATCCACCAATATTTCCCGCCAAAAAGGGAGATACTTTTTGCATGGTAATGGTCATTGTCTCGATACCTGATGTCTTTTCAAGAATTTCCTGGGCAATGGTGCGGCAGGCGGCTTCCATCAGGTTGAATTCCTTTTTCAGGTGTTTGTGAATGGCTTCAGAGATAATTCCATAATCGAGCGTATCGCTCAGGTGATCCGTTTGCCCGGCTTTTTTAAGAGGATATTTGATTTTTACATCGACGAGAATTTTGCGGCCAATAAGCCGTTCTTCGGCCTTTACCCCAATCCTGGCAAATACTTCTACGCCTTTTAATGAAATGAATCCCATGTAAAAATTTCACGCAAAGAACGCAAAGTTTTCCGCAAAGAACGCAAAGGAAAGAAAATGATGAAAAAGTATGGTTTTAAAACTTCGTGTACTTTGCGATACCCTTGCGTACTTTGCGGCCTGCTTTTTCTTAGCATCCGTTACGAACGCGGGGGCCGGGCGGGCTTTGGTGAACTTTCCGTAATTTTGAAGGCTCAAAGCTAATTTCTATGTCAGAAAAATCATCTGTCAACGGGTCGGACACTTTAACGGAAGCCGGCGGACAAAAACAATTCTCAGACCGGTATGAAACACATGATTATTACCTGATGGACGAATTGCTCAGCCAGGAGCATCTTTTGATACGTTCCACCGTGCGAGATTGGGTGAAAAAAAATGTCACTCCCATTATTGAGGATTATGCCCAAAGGGCTGAATTTCCATCCCACCTGGTAAAAGAAATGGGCGATCTGGGTGTCTTCGGTCCAACGGTGCCTGTAGAATATGGTGGCCAGGCGCTTGATTATATTTCTTATGGAATCATGATGCAGGAAATAGAACGCGGCGATTCAGGCATACGATCAACTGCCTCTGTTCAGGGGTCTTTGGTTATGTACCCAATCAATGCTTATGGATCAGAAGAACAAAAAAAGAAATTCCTTCCCAAACTTGCCAGCGGAGAATGGCTTGGCTGTTTTGGGCTTACGGAAGCAAACCACGGGTCAGATCCATCGGGAATGCAATCCAATTTTAAAGATATGGGCGACCATTACCTGCTGAACGGCTCAAAAATGTGGATTTCAAATTCGCCTTTTTCCCAGGTAGCCGTGGTTTGGGCCAAAAATGAGGAAGGTGTTATTTATGGACTATTGGTAGAGCGTGGTATGGAAGGTTTTACAACCCCAGAGATCCATCATAAATGGTCACTTCGCGCATCATCAACGGGAGAATTGGTTTTTGATAATGTGAAAATACCGAAGGAAAACCTGCTACCCGGCGTGAAAGGACTCAAAGGGCCTTTAAGTTGCTTGAACAATGCCAGGTATGGCATCGCCTGGGGGGCAATAGGCGTGGCGCTTGATTGCTATGATACAGCACTCAGATATGCCAAAGAACGCATCCAGTTTGACAAACCAATTGCATCTTTCCAATTGCAGCAAAAGAAATTGGCCGAGATGATCACCGAGATCACAAAGGCACAATTGCTTACCTGGAGGCTTGGTGTACTCAAAAACGAAGGCCGTGCCACACCGGGACAAATATCCATGGCAAAAAGAAATAACATTGAAATAGCACAACGAGCAGCACACGATGCCAGGCAAATCCTTGGTGGAATGGGTATTACAGGAGAATATTCTATTATGCGCCACATGATGAACCTGGAGTCGGTGGTAACTTACGAAGGCACGCACGATGTTCATTTGCTTATAACAGGGATGGATATCACAGGCATTAATGCTTTTAAATAGCATGTAAACCAATGAACCATAGAGCCTTTTTATGTGTATTAATCATCATTCTGCTTTGTGGTTTCAGCAAAGCAAACGCTTATACACGCAAAAAAGCAATTCTCTTGGTGGACAAAGATTTACAGCCTGATTCTCTTGGATATAATTTTGTTTCAGATCTGACTTCCTATTTATATGGATGGATATCAGGCGGCGAGGTGGTTCTTTGGGATTCACCTGAAAAAAAATCCGCGCTCAGTTTTGCAGATATCAAAAGGCAGGAAGCAAAGGCTTCCACAAGTTTCACAAGACTTTCAAATATTTATATATACGAATACTGGACCTCAGA
>JABDEJ010000010.1 GCA_013287095.1 Bacteroidota bacterium
GGGCGGACTTCTTATAGAAGGTTTTGGGGATGGAGTTTTCGCATCATTTCCTGTTCTAAAAGATGAAAACCCGCTTATCGTAGCCAGGTTTATTAACGAAACCCTGTTCTATATACTGCAGGCAAGCAGGACCAGGATTTCAAAAACAGAATATATTTCCTGTCCATCCTGTGGGAGGACACTTTTTGATTTACAGGAGACTACCGCCCTCATCCGGGCCAAAACGGATCACCTGAAAGGGGTAAAAATTGCCATCATGGGTTGTATAGTGAATGGACCCGGAGAAATGGCAGATGCCGACTATGGATATGTGGGCACAGGCCCCGGGAAAATAACATTATACAGGGGGAAAGATGTTGTAAAACGCAATATTTCAGGTGAAAATGCACTGGAAGAGCTGATAAATCTTGTTAAAGAGGATGGGTATTGGGTTGATAAAGAAGCTGGAAACACATTTTAACATAGCTGAAGTATACGATACTTTGATATAAATGTTTTTTGCGTGTTTGTGAATGATTTTATTTTTTGCGTAACTTTGTCCCTTAACTACTAATAATTTCAAATCTATTTCATTATGAGAAAAGTAATACTCTCCCTGTTGTTTTCCGGTATCGGATTATATGCAATGGGACAAAATGCAATGGTTCCTACGCATTCTTTGATGCAGGTACCAACCAGTGCAATCCATACCACCCTGCAACTTCATAGTACCGCTAACACTACCAGTACCCCGGAAGCCGGTTGGTATGATGCTGTTGATGAGGCCAATAATAATGGATCAGTAACCTATTCTACGGGCTATAACCATATGTTCTATGATTCTACGGTTCAGTGCCTTTACAATAACGGAACCAGCAATACGCTTCAATACGTTACGACCCAGGACGTTGGTGAAGTATTTGACCCTATGGCACCCATGTATGATTCAGCGCTTTCACTGTACAATATCTACAACGTAGATTCAGTAGCCCTGTTCTATCTCTACAATTATGTACCTGAAAAAGATACCACTGCCCCGGTTGATATAAACCCTGACGGGCTTGTGCATGATACCCTGATTTTCCAATTTTACACAGTTAAGACTGCTGGTATTGATACAGGCGTTTTTCAGGCACCCAATAATGAACCTTACGGTATTGTTAAATATAATCCTGGAACAAAAGCCAATGGCTATGATGTAAACCTGGGCGTTGCTGCAACCGGAAAAACCTTTAAATACATACTAGGAGCTAAAGATACCTGTAGCATATATAGCGCAAATACACATCAGATTATCGTTCCTGCTCTAAACAGTAGTAATACCGCTGGCATACCTATCAGCCTTATTACCAATAAGAAAAATGGCTATAACAGAGACCTTTTTGCATACACGGTAAGCTATCGTCCCGGATTTAAATGGAAACTGGGTGATACCATTGATGAGGCTTTATCTCCTGCCCCTAAGCATTTGCACAGCCATTTCAGGATATATGAGTCAAGGGATATGAGCAAATCAAACCTTAGCAATACGGCACACGGTACCAATAATTACGAAATGAGCCTTAATGTTTCATCAACTGCCCTGGAAACTGTTAATGGCGTTCAGACACATTACGCAGGTGGCGAACGTTATGGTAATGATCCAGGCTGGCCAGGGTTGTATGTACCTGGTACCGCATGGAACAATTTTGACCAGGTAACCTATTCTGCTTTCTACCTGGATTCAAAGAACAATGCTGCAGTAAATCAAAGCCCTGTGGATCCGAAAGGATATATCCTGGGTAATGTATATCCAAACCCTGCAAGCGGAACTGCAAAACTTAATTTCGCTTTAGGCAATACGGAACAGGTTAAAATTACCATGTATGATATGCTTGGGCATGAAATTGCAGTTCTTGCCGATGGCCAATATACCGCAGGTACACACGCTGTTTCTTTCAATACCGATAACCTGAAAGAAGGCATTTACTTATACAGTATCAATGCCGGTAGTTTTTCAAAGACACTTAAATTCACGGTTGCACACAACTAACCGTTAAAGTTTTAAATACAAAAAAAGGCCGCCCCGATTAGGGCGGCTTTTTTTTGTATTTTAGGAGTCAGGAATTAGGGGTCAGGATTTTCGGAGACATTGATTTAATGAGTCCATTGACAATTTTGGATACTTCGATTGTTTTGTCAATCAGGTTTTCACGTTTTTCAATTGAAATATATCCAAGTCTTTCTGAAAGATAAAGCATTGACTTAACCTCGCTGCAAGAAGCGGAAGCAATGTAGAGAAAAATGTATAAATTCGCGGTTTCCGCTTCTGTCGAACCCTTCAGCTATATTATTTGATACGGATACCAATGCTCTGGTTATTTGATCCCTGAAGCCGAAATCCTTTAGGTTACGAAAGACTCGTAAATCTCCACGGCCAGATCTTGGGCTTTCTTCCATCCAACAACATCTTCAAATTTTTGAATTGCCATAATGCGTTACAATTTGTTAATTTTCATTTGACTGTCGCTCCTGACCCCTGATTCCTGACCCCCTGGTTACCAGCTCACTTCCCCCTTATCCAAAAAGGCTGCAATACCTCTTTTGCAATCATCATGCATACGTACCCTGGCATTAAGCTCAGCGGCATAGTTCATGGCATCAAATGGCCTGAAGGTTTGTATTTCAGCGATCATGGCACGCGTAACGGCAATTGAGTTAGCGGAAGTTTCACTTGCGATCTTTTCAGCGTAGGACATCACATAATCGTCAATCTTATCGGGTTCAATAATATCATTCACAATCCCGATTTTTTTCATGTGTTCGGCTGTAAATAATCTCCCTGTCAGAAGCATTTCCCTTGCTTTCGCTTCGCCCACTTTACGCAAAAGAAAATACATGACGATGGCCGGTACAAAACCTATTTTCACTTCCGTGTAGCCAAACATGGCATCAGGCACACTGAAGGCCATATCGCATACGGTTACCAGTCCACTGCCGCCTGCAATGGCATGGCCTTCAACCTGGGCTATGACAAGCTTTTTCTGGAGGTAGATAAACTTAAAAAGGTTTTTGAGCTGGGTCGAGTCCTCCATATTTGCCTCGAGACTGTTGCTTTGCAATTGCTGCAGGTACTCCAGGTCAGCACCGGCGCTGAACACTTTGCCAATGGCTTTGAGGATCACTACGCGAACCTCCGGGTCCTTATCGGCTTCAAGGAAAGCGACAGTAAGTTCCTGCACAAATAAACTATTAAGGGCGTTACGCTTATCGAAACGGTTGAGAATGATTTCGAATACTTTGCCGGTTTTCCTGGTTAATACAAACTCCATGAGAATTGTTTTTAGTGATTATTAAATTGGAATACTTAAATAATTGCTTTTCTGTAAGTTGAAAAATGGTATGTTGTTTTCAATACATTCGGTTTCCCAATTACGGGCATTGGTTACTCTGACTCCGGAAGCAGCAATAACGCTATTGAACCTGACTTTCTTATACAAGTCGGATAACCTTATTGGAGGGTTGTTATAAAGCACTATGGCGTCTATATCCCCGGAAGGGATAGTGGTAAACCCTGCCCTTATACCTGCTCTTATTTCTGAATTTAGCATCAATACCGTTTGATCATAAAATCCAACAAATGGCCATTGAATTCTTAAGTTTTCGTTGCTAAAATTAGAGGTTATTTCAGAATTCAAACAAACAATATTTTCGGGGCTAATGTAATTTTTCCATGCATAACCATTTACATGGTGTTGCAAAAGTGCCTTGTCATGAACAAATCCGCTGTCTGATAGAACATATAGTTTATTTCTGTCTTTCAATGTGATCACAGTATGGTTTTTGGATATTGCCATGATGCTCAATTCGTTGTTTTTAAAACTATTATAGATATCAAAATCCCGTGCTCCAAAAAAAGCTAAGCCAAATGTTATTCCTGCAAGCAGAAGCTTTTTATTCCTGTAAATAAAACCTGAAATTAACAACATCATAAAAAGTGATAAAAGAAACGCCCCCAAACCGTTGATATATATTCCGTGCCAGGTGGCACCGGGCAGGTCATTGATAAACCTGACGATAAGGTTCATAATATAAATGCAACCATATAAAAGCCAAGACATAAAATGATGCAACCATATCAGCGGAGCCATTTGAACAAAAACAAAGGCAATTCCAACGATCAAAACAATAAAAGAAGCAGGTATCACAATGAGGTTTGCCGGCAGAAAGTAGATTGAAACCTGGTTGAAGTATAAAATAGAAATTGGTAATGTAATAAACTGGGCAGCAAGGCTTGCGGCAGCAAGTTGCCATACATAATTGAGAAGTTTACTATCCGGTTGCCACCATGCTGCGATTTTTGGCTGTAGCCAGACAATGCCCGTAAGCGCTACAAATGAAAGCTGAAAAGATGCCTGCATGATCATGAACGGATCAATAAGCAATAGAATGAGTGCAGAGCCGCAAATTGAATTATAAATATTGGCCCGCCTGCCGATATTAACCCCTATGAAAACAATTGAAAACATGATGACGCTACGGGCTATTGGAGCAGAAAAACCAGTCAGAAATGCATAAAACCATATAATGGCAAGAATTAAAACCAACCTGATGTATTTACCAAAAGGCAGCTTCATCAAAAATGAAAATATCCAGCTAAGCCCAATGATAATGATACCCACATGAAGTCCGCTTACTGATAATATATGAACGGTTCCGGTACCGGCATAGTCGGTCATAATATCATTTGGTATATCGCTTTCATTGCCAATCAGCAATGCTTCTGCAATTCCTTTTTGTGCGGGATCAGGCAACGCCTTGGTTATTTCTGATTTTAACCGGCTGTTTAACGCGTAAATAGATGACCAGAAGGGGTTAGCCGTATTTTTCCCGGTCAGTGTCCAATCTTCTTTTTTAAGGTATGCGGAATGGTATATTCCTTTATAGGACATATACTTTTGGTAATCAAATTCGCCAGGGTTTTTAGGGGAAATCAATGGCGAAGTTTTGTTTTTGATCAATACCTGGTCTCCATATACAGGCAAAAGATTTCCGCTGTCTTTTTCAAAATACAGTTCCAGGTTTCCACTGGCTTTATGCATTTGGGTCTCAGCACCTATGGCAATAATTTTCGATGTCGTGCTTTCATACGATTCTTTGGTCTGAGGCGGATCAGTAATCTGTACCAGGATTTCATCCTGATTTTTCAATGTATTTGCAAAAAAATCAGGTCTTTGATCAGGAGAGTGCAGCCAGATATTTATGATTCCCGATGCCAATGCAAATAAAAAAATAGATACTCCTGTTATCCATCTCTGACTATACTTTTTTTCGGTGGATGATCCGGGATTTTGGGATAAAAATCTGCTATAGACCAACATAGAAATAAGGAAACAAAATGATACAGCAAATAGTGATGTTGCAATATATGGCTGGCTACTGGTATTCAATAAGTTAATGGCAATAATAGACCCGCCGAGAAATGGCACTAATATCCAGAACAATGGCGATCTTTTCAGCACGTTTCTCATTATATCGCTCCCCCGCTCTCCCGCTCTCCGCTCTCTTTTTTGTAGGTCATTTTATGATGCAATATGCCTGCTTCTTCAAATTCTCCGCCTTCAACTTCAAATCCGAATTTTTCATAGAAAGGGATGACCTGGTTTTGTGCATGAAGATACAATTGCTTTCCCGCCGGATCCCCAATATTTTCCAGTGTTGATTTCAGGAGCGTACTTCCAACACCCTTGCCCCTACGATCGGCAATGACAGCAAATCGCTCCAGTTTTATACCTTCATCCGTATATCTCCACCTTGCAGCTCCAACAGGGAAATTATCAATGAAAGCAACAAAATGCTTGCTAATGTTTTCAAACTCGTCATACTCAAGCTTTGGATCTACATTTTGTTCCTCTACAAACACCTTCTGGCGTATCGAGAAGGCCATTCTGAGCATATTTTCATCATTTACAAGTTGTACGCGAACCATATTCGATTTTTTTGATCAATAGATTGGACACGAAGTAAGGAATTTATAGGGTAATTTGCAATTTTTAAAGCTTTTTTGAGAAAATCAAGGATTTGGAAGCGTAAGATTTTTTAAATTTTGTACTGGTTTTCGCAAAATGGCATCGTATATTTGTTCCATCAACGAGACTTAAGATTTTTTCATAGGCAGTTGTAGTTTTGATATTTTGGCAATGGGAGAGGGCGAAACACTTGGTTTTGCCCTTTTCTTCTTTATAGGCCTCTGTGAAAAAGTATCGCCAGTAAGCTCTCGTAGGGGCTCGGCTCGCCCCTGCCCTCTATACGGATAAACACACTTCTTTTAGGGTATTTGACACTGATTGTGTAATCAAGATTTAGATTCTGAGAGCTCTCTCCGTTTGGGCAGGTGCAAGCCCTGCCCTACAAGATTGCTCTTTGGTGGGTATGTATTTGCCTTTATATTTCCAAACCTATAAGGTTTTGAAAACCTTATAGGTTTAATACGCAGAAGTACATTAAACCATTATATCCTTTCGCACTCTAAACCTAATATTTGGGCTATATTTTAGCATTTTATGGCTGTTTTGAAATATTCACAAGTTTTTTGTAAATTGCACTCCTAAAAGAGGGTATAAGGTTGAGAATTTTTACTCGGTTCTTCATTATTTTTCTATTTTTCTGCTCCCTGATTGGGCGGGCTTATGCTTCCCATATCATGGGAGGATCGGTTATCTATACTTATCTGGGTAATTATAAATATGCTATCCAGTTTATTCTATACCAGGATTGCCAGAAAAGTACAACACTTCTTCCTACAAGTTTTAAATACCATATAAGAGGGGCAAGTTCTTCTACAGCAACCAATACCGTAAGAACGATTAGCCAAACCGGTCTGGAAACGGTAACAAAAGCAAATTCTGCCTGCGGCTCCAATTATTGTACTAAAAAAGGCTGGTACAACGACACTATTACGGAAGGAACTGATACAGTTGGATATTATATCTGGAACGATTATAGCGCTTCCGGTTTTGGCACAAGCGCATTCGTTGCCAGGAATACAGACGTGAACTTAAAAGTAAATGCCAGTACTACCGGGATTGGTTTATATGCTTTTATGCCTCCGAGAGCCCTGGCAAGCAGTTCCCCTCAAATTGAAAAGGACATGACACCCAATGTTTGTGTCAACCGGACTGATGCATTCAGTGCTGGATTCTATTCACCCGATGGTGATTCATTGGTTTTTTCGTTCGTTCAGCCTTATGATGTGCCGGCGGTCAACTTTAATAACCCCCCGAGTTTTACCAGCATCCCATATAATTCGGGATATAGTCCAATGACTCCTTTTGGTTCGGCATATCAACCATCAATGGATAGTTCAACCGGATTGATCATTACCAAATTCCCGAATACACAGGGAAATTATGTTGCAGTGGTCCAGGTACAGGAATACCAGGTAAATAAGCTTACCCATAAAGCAAATTATATTGGTTTGGTCCGTGTGGACCTTGAATTTGTGGGAGTATCCTGTAGCTCACGTCCACCACCTACATTTGTTGCAGATGCGGCCGGATATAAAAGAACGGTTCAGATCAATCAACCATTATGTTTCAGTGTAAAGGCAACGGATCAAAAATTTGCCGGTACCTACGACACCATGACCATCACGGCAACAAGCCCTACTTTTGGCACAGATAATCCGAATTTTCCAAAGCCTTATGCATCATTTACAACTACAGACGCACCTGTAGCGGATTCCGGAACTTATTGCTGGACACCAACATGTGCGGACATTACTTATTCAACCCCTCATACGGTTACTTTCCAGGTAACCGACCAAAGCTGTGGTGTTGCCACCGAAACTTATTCGATCTATGTGGCGCCCAGGCCTTTTTCACCGCCACCTATCATGCGGGCCATAAATATTCTCGGGTCCCAATACATCAAACTGAACTGGGATACAGCGAAGCTGGATACCAATTTCCTCCAATATAATATCTACCGACGAAAGGTAAGCCTTCATGCGCCTGTATATACGCTGGTGAAATCTTTTACCAATCATGCCATTAATACCTGGACTGATTCAACGGCTTATGATGCTGAGGATACTGCCTATTGGTATTATATCGTTTCAGAAAACAAATGTCAGGCAGAAGGCTTTTCATCAGATACATTTGAATCTGTCGCCGCAATGCCCATCTACAATACTTATGGTGGGGTGACCCTTAACTGGAGCCCGATTAACTTCAGCATCAAGGACAGTTTTGCCATATTTGTTGACGTGGGCGCGGGTCTCAAGCAGATCGCATTGATCAAAGCCAACAGCTATCTGCTGCCCTATTGCTATAATACTTTGAAAGCCGTGCAGGTGATCGGTTATAGCAAGTTTTCTCCTTTGCCGGACCAGGGGAATATCCTGACAAACCTGTTGGTGGTGGATACGATCCCTCCGGTGAAAGAACCTATCGTTTATGCATCTGCCATTTCATGGGGAGAAATTGATGTTTTGTATGATAAATCATCATCACAGGACATCAACCACTATTATATCTATCGGGGCGTGAATGGCTCAACCCCAGTACGATATGATTCTGTATTTACCTTCCCGACCGGTAATACATTGCTGTATGTTGATAAAAAAGTAACCACAAATACCAACTATTACTGCTATTACATAGTGGCGGTTGACAATTGCGGGAATAAGACATCATACAACCAACATTGTACCATGCTTGCCAAGGTAATACCTCAACAACGAGCCTTAAAAATAACCTGGAACCCTTATGTTGGTTTTACCCCCGATTCTGTGAAAGTACAGCAATATGTAAATGGCAAATGGATCAATCGCGCGGTGAAAAAGGCTACTGACAGCGTTTTTCTTGATACCGGGATCACTTGCCTGAAAAGATACTACCGGATTCGTGATCTCTATAATGTTACCAAAGCGGTTTCCCTTTCAGACTCCGTATTCGGAACACCAATAGACACAGTACCGCCTCAGTCACCCCCAAATACCCTTATGACATTTGACCCGAAGGTGATTAACAAGATTGACATGACCTGGACGACTGTTTATGGCACTAATGATGTTGCTGGGTATAAACTTTACTCGTGGATAAATGATACTTTACAAACCATGCCCACTTCGCTGTCATCAGCCAGTTATCCATCGTCCGTAAGTTTTAATGCTACACCAGTCGGGAATAAAAAGTTTTGTTATGACTACGTGGCATTTGATTCCTGTGGGAATTCTTCGCTGCTTCATAAGTATTGTACCATACAATTAATCGGCAAACCTGGAAATTTAACGGCAAACCTGACATGGTCACCCAACGGCCAAACCGGTTATCTTAAATACTATATCCAGGACAGTACCCTTGGTGCAAGCGGGTGGGCCACCCTCGATTCGGGCGTAAAGGGCGATACCGCAGATACGGACCTTGGCTTACATTGTAACATCAATTATTATTTAAGGGTGATGGCGACCCTTTCCGGCGGAGGAAAAAGCTATTCAAATACTGTGGAAGTAACACCATACGACACCATAAAGCCACAACAGGTAAATATAGAACAGGTTACGGACCTTAACAACTCTTCAGTTCAGCTTACTTTTGACAAGGTCGCAGACCCGGTGGTTACCAAATACCTGGTTTACTACCGAAAGGATAATGGGGCCTTCACATTACTAAGTACCATAACCAAGCCTATCTCAAGCCCGATCAATGTTACCCAAACAGGCATAAATACAGCAACGGATTCATTTTCTTATGAGGTATTCGCGGTAGATTCATGTGCAGCCAATACGAGCGCCACTACACAGGTAGATGCACCTGTATTTTTAAAAGTAGATAGTGGTCAATATTTAGCTTCGTTGAATTGGACCAAATACAAAGGTTTTACCGTAGGCAGTTATACCATTCAATATTATGCGGGCGGATGGAAGACCCTTAAAACGGTTGCAAGTACCGTAAACTTATATATTGATCAGCCGATACCCTGTATCCCCAAAACCTACCGCATTATCGTAAATCCTACTTCCGGGGCACTCAGCAGCGTTTCAGATTCCATAACGGTTAAGCCTTACGACAGGGATACACCTCCGGCACCGGTATTGGTTTCAGCTTCGGTTACAGGCTATCATTCGATCTTAGTTTCCTGGCAAAAAAGCACGGCAACAGATGTCAACAAATACTACCTGTACCGCAAAAAATCAACTGCTTCAACCTTGACCTTGTACAAGGCTTTGGGCAATGTAACAAGCTATGTTGACAACGTCAATACGGACTCGGGTATATCTTATTGCTATGCCGTGCAGGCAGTGGACAGTTGTGAGGGCAACAAAAGCCTACTTTCAAGTACAGAATGTGTGGTGAACCTGAAAGCAGATTCAAGTACCTGCAACCAGAAAATTTATATTAGTTGGACACCTTATACCGGCTGGCCGGCAGGCGTAGCATCCTATAGCTTATACCGCCATGTGCAAAGCACAGGAGCAGATACACTTATTAAGGCAAATATTACTCCGGCAACTTTAAGTTATATTGATTCTACGATGAGCAATACGCGTAGCTATTGCTATAAGATTGTAGCACTGGAGAATCCGGGCGGGGCTGTCATTTCCACTTCCAATTATGACTGTTCAAAGATCTACCAGCCATTGGCGCCCCAGATATATTCCGCTTCTAAAACGACCACTTCCAAGACCAATGGAACCATCGTAATTAAATGGAATTCAGTGGCAGGGCAGCGGTATTACAAATACTATCAGTTATACTACAAATTGTCAACTGCGGCAACTTATACACTCCTGCAAAACAATATCCCTGTAACGAAGGACAGCTTTGTACAAACAGGTCTTAATACCCAAAACCTTGATTATGATTATTACCTGCTGGTAGTGGATAGTTGTGGAAACAAAACTCCTATTTCAACGGTCCATCAAACCATGACCCTCACCATAACAGTGGGGCAATTGATCCATCACCTGAGCTGGACGCCTTACAAAGGTTTTAATATCAAAGGATATATTGTTCAACGCTTTCAAAGCGGGGCATTTGTGAATATAGATACGGTGCCGGGGACAAAAACCTCTGACGTGGAATTCCCTGCGCCATGTAATTTTAATTTATTCTACAGGATAAGCGCTATTGATAGTTTCGGGCACTTCGCCTGGTCTGATACTGTAGGCAAAAAGGCTATTGACACGATCCCATCCAATGCACCAACCTTTGTAAATGCAACAGTAATAAATTCAAAGCAGGTGCAGCTAAACTTTTTTGGGGCTGACTCACCTTCAACTTATGCTTATTCAATACACAGGCAAACAAATGGGGTATGGTCTACCGTTGGCCAGGTATTGTTTAGCACTAAACATGCCCCGGTGCAGTATATTGATAATGTTTCCACGCTTACAGACAAACATTGCTATACCATCATTACCCTCGATTCTTGCCTGAACGCCACGCCATCTGATACATTCTGTACCATAACGCTTACGGGTACCCCGCTTGAGGCAGCCGACCAGATAAACTGGACGCCTTTCAAAGGTTACAAATTGAATAATTACCAGGTAGAAACGTATAATAACGGCTCATGGGGCGTTTTGTCAACACTTCCGGTAAAGGATACCGCCTTGCTGCATGATTCCCTGCATTGCTATCTTCCGCAGTATTATAGGATTATTGCCACTGAGGCCTCAGGGGGGCAAAACAGGGTAACCTATTCTGACAGCATGGTATTGACTCCATTTGATACAATTCATCCGCCAGCTCCTGTGTTGAAATATGCGAGTGTACAACCGAATGGCAGCATAAAACTGCTTTGGAATTATAACACCAGGTCAAACATTAAATTTTTCAGTATCTGGCGAAGCGTGAACGGAGGCGCATTTGACAGTCTCACGACTTTAACATTTGACACTACTTATATCGATAATCATGTAAATGCTCATGATACCATTCGATATTATGTTAAATCAATTGATTCATGCAAGGCTACCCTTGTTTCAGGGCCATCAGATACAATACACCTTATGGCCTTAAGTCTCGTTTCAGGGTTCTGCAAGGGGGCAAACCAGGTATCCTGGACACCGTATCAAACCTTGCCCGGAGGAACAAACAGTTATACAATTTTTAAGAGTACCTATGGTGGGCCATTCGTTGTTCTTGCTTCGGTAAACAGCAGTACGCTAACCTATATGGATACCCTTGTAACGCCTAATATTAAATATACCTATAAAATATTGGCAACGGGATCTAAAACGAACCTTGTAAGTTACAGCGATACCTTCTCAATACGCAATCTCCAGTATCAATTGGCCGACACAGGGAGAACCATATTTACGACAGTACTTAGTACGGACCTGAAAACGGGTTCAATATTGCTGCAGTGGAATAAAGATCCCACAAGTGATTATTCAGCAGTAGGATACAGGCTATATGAAGCAAATCCTGCAAATAATATTTATCACTTGATTTTCCAGACGACAAATCTTTCAGATACAACTTACACTAATACTAACATCAATACGGTAAACCAGGCACACGAATATAAACTTGCCGTGTATAACAAATGCAACAATGATGGCCCCGCCGGCCAGATACTTGTGCCTGTGATAGGTCAGGCATTTGCCATTGGCAACCTGACAATTAAGCTATTATGGAATGGTTATGGGGGTGTGCCTGTAACACAATATAATGTATACCGGTCTATAAGCAAGGGCATTCCGCAACTCGTTGCCGTTAACGCACCGGGAGATACGATATATGTAGATTCAAATGTTCATTGCAGTCATCATTACACTTATACCGTTAAAACAGTACTTTCAAATGGACTGGTTTCTTCATCTGATACTACAGGTGCAACAGCCATAGATTCTGTGCCGCCCCCTTCGTCAAAGCTTTATGTACTTTCCGTGGATACAACACTCCAATCCGGGGGGAAAATCAGTATGCAGTTCAGCGGAAACGGTAAATCCACACGTAGTGGCTTTAATATTTACAGACAAGTAAATAATGGGCCTTTTTCACTTTACTATCAATTGCCTTCCAAACTGCAGGATACCGTTTACTGGCAGGATCAGTTTGCAAATACTGTTGACGATTCTTATGGTTACTATATAGCCGCAACAGATTCATGTGGTAACCAGGCAGCACCCATAGATACCGATCGCTCAGTGCATCTGACGGCAGAGGCTCATTCCCAATATTTTAAACTGAACTGGACACCTTACCTGGGCTTCAATGACTGGATCTACAATGTTGAAAGAAGGACTCCAACCACACCGTGGCAGAAAATTGCAGGACTTTCCAATTCATCTTTATCATATATTGATAGCAATGTGACATGCCATATTTTCTATCAATACCGGATAAAATACGTGGGTAGCAATACGCCTTTATTCGGCTTTTCAAATTTTGCCGGGGATACCGCTTTTGATACGGTGGCCCCTAAGATCAACAGGATACAATATGCTACCGTGCTTACAACTAGTAAAACCAAGGGAAAGATTAAATTAGCATGGTCACCATCGCCAACAGAAAATGTCCTGGGATACTTTGTATATCGTAGTGTCGACAATTATGTCTGGACCCAGGTGGGCAACATGATGCAGGGGTATAGTTTTATTGATAGTAATTTGAATACCTATCAGCAGCCATACCATTACAAAGTAACCCCGATTGACAGCTGTGGAAATATAGGAGAAGGGTTTTCTCCGGAAAACGAAACGATGGTACTCCAGGCCCAGATCGGCGATCAAAGAGTGGGCTTGAAATGGAATCCGTATGTTGGCTGGAAGGTTAAAACCTATAATATTATCCGTGATGGAATTCCACTTGCTACAGTGGCTGATACCATCACCAGCTTCACGGACACACTTACCACTTGTCTAAGGTATTATCGCTACGTTATAAAGGCTGTGGCAGACAGTTCCGTCACCCTCATATCTTATTCAAATACGGACAGCGCCAAGCCGTATGACAATATTCCACCTGCAAAAATATATGTACGGTCGGCATCAATAGATGTTCCGGCCGGTCAGGTAGTTGTGTCATGGGACTCTTCTACTGCTTTCGACCTGAAAAACTATTATGTTTTCAGGAAGAGGGCAAGCGATGGCCAGATGATATTTCTGGATAGTACAACCGGTACCATATACAACGAACCTTTAGATCATATATCTGGTGCGGATTGCTATTATGTTTTTGCACGTGATTCCTGTGGCAATCAAAGTGATGGCAGCAATCGTGCCTGCCTCATTATCCTGGAGGGGATGAGCCAGAAGGCCTATAATTCATTAACCTGGAATGGCTATTTTGACTGGCCCGATGGAATAGATAAATATAATGTGTATAAGGATGAGGACAACAGGGGCTGGGTTCCAATAAATACCACCCCCGGCAACGTCACAAACTTTGATGATCATTCTCTTACAGATGACGTTGTTGACTACTGCTACCAGGTAGAAGCCGTGGAAAATACAGGAAATCACAACGCTACATCCAGTTCAACCATCGTTTGTTTACACCAGGATCCGTATGTTTATGTTCCGAATGCTTTTACCCCAAAAACATCCATTGATATCAATGACAGCTTCGGGCCGACAGGGATGTTTATCAAGAATTATAACATGACCGTGTATGACCGCTGGGGAGAAGTGGTATTTCAAACAAATAGCAGCGGTAAATGGGATGGTTACAATAATGGCAACCTCGTACCGGAAGGCATCTATATGTATGTCATCAATATAGAGAGTTACAATAATAAGTCGCTCCGCTACACAGGCAATGTAATGGTTCTTTATTAAAAAGATTTAACGGACATCCAAACAATATATTGAGAATGAAGGCATTAATTTTCTATTTCTTTCTTCTTTCATGTCTCATCTATGTGTCCTGTTCATCAGGGGTTAATTCAAAAGAAGCAACAAAAAACACAGGTACAGATTCAGTTCAAACACCAGCCAATGTTGCTGTAAAACATCATTTCCGGGCTTTTAATACAGGGGAAGTCATAAACCATATTCCGTGTCTTCAGGATGCCGCAGCTTCGTTCTGCATCTATTTGCCAAAAGATTATGATTCTACAAAAAGCTGGCCTGTTATCTATTTTTTTGATGCACATGCCCGTGGCAAGCTCCCTGTAAATAAATATAAGGCGCTGGCAGAGACGTACCAGGTAATACTGGTTGGATCAAACAATTCCCAGAATGGTTTGCAGTCAGAGGCTTATGATAAAATTGCGAATGATCTTTTTTTTACTACCCAAACGATCCTGAATATATCCCAAAGCAAAATTATCACAGCCGGGTTTTCAGGAGGAGGGAAGGTGGCAGCAACAGTTGCTGTTAAAAACAGCACCGTTTCTTCGGTGATTTCATGTGGCGCAGGGCTTGATATGAAAAACCTTGGCAGTGGTTATTTTAACTATGTTACAGTAGTCGGGAAAGGGGATTTTAACTATTGGGACATGATTGGTATAGATGAGCAAATAAGCAAGACCCCTTTAAAACACCTTCTTCTTACTTTCGATGGCATTCATGAATGGCCCGATACTAAAACCATGTCTGAGGCCATTTCTTTTGCGATGGATCCGACAAAAGTCAATAATAAAAATGCAGGTACGATTGATTTCTCGATTGAGCAGAAAGAAATGGGGATCAGGAATAAATATGCGCAGGAATTTCAATCCAAAGATGCCGCATACTGGATGGATGTAGTATATAATCTTAACCAGGGATATCGGCATTCAAAATCGGAACAGGAAAAATGGATGGACCGCCGGTTACTTTCTTTTATCAATATGATGACGTATGTCCGTATTTCTGATATGCTGAACAGTAAGCAATTAGATGCGGCTGGGCCCTATTTAAATGTTTTCAAGGCAAGTGATCCGAAGAACCCGGATGGTCCCTATCTGACAGCCGATTGGTTTGCATTGAAAGGAGATAAACAAGGAGCAGCTTCTGCTTTATCTGAAGCTCTCAAACTGGGATACGATGACTTTGCCCATGTGTCATCTGATCAGATGTTAAGTTCTTTGCAGGATGTCGAGTCTTATCAGATTTTTTATCAAACTTTAAGTAAGTAAATTTAAAGTTGTCAACTTTTTAAAAGTTGCCAACTTTTATAACTCAATGATGGTATTTCTCGCCTTTTAATATTGTCATAGCCCTGTATAATTGTTCCGCAAAAATTAAACGAACCATTTGATGCGTAAAGGTCATTTTTGATAATGATACACTATCTGCGGATCGTTTGTAAATGTCCTCGTGAAATCCATAAGCGCCACCAGATAAGAATATTATAGAACCGGCACTTTCATTAAACTTCTTTTGCAGAAAAACAGAAAAACCAACTGAGTCAAATTCTTTTCCTTTTCCATCTAATAAAATTAAAACGTCATTTGATTTTAATAATTTTATTATATCATCACGCTCATTATCAATATTTTTACTGTCACCCGATTTTTTGTTTTTAGAAGGGATTATTTCCCGATATTCAAAATTCAGATAATTACCGAGTCTTTTTTGATAAATATCAAAACCCTCTTTTATATAAATGTCATCCGTCTTACCAATACACCAGAAACCAACCTTCATTTTGATTCAACTTCTTTGTTCTTGTCCTCTATAACCGCCATGATTGCAAAAGCCTTGGCTATAAGTGTATAATCATCTCCTTTAACAGAATAAATCTCCCCTTCACAGTAATGCAATCTTTTACCAGGTTTTACTACCCAGCCTCTACCAAAAATGGCATCTCCTGTCCCCGGACTGAAATAGGATATCTTAAGGTCTGAAGTTACCACACGATCATGTGGCCCCACCAGGGAAAATGTGGCGAAGCCCGTAACAAGGTCTGCCACTGTTGCAATCACCCCACCATGAAACTTGCCATCCTGCTGACGCAGAAAAGGCATCATTATGGCTGATCCTTCCATATAGCCATCTTCGATATGGGTTAATTCGAAGCCAATATGGTTCATAAAATACTGCCGGGAGAGTTTATCTGTGATAAGTTCCCTGAAAGCCGGGTTTTTTGAATGGTATTTATAGGGCGTTGGAAATTTTTGAGGCATAGTGTGTTATTTTTCGAGGGGATGCACGCTTGTGTTTGTCATGGGCCCGAGGGTCTGCACCCCTCGCTGGTATATTGCGCCCTTTCAGGCTAAAATGTGTTGAACGACATTAACTGGCAGCTTCAGCAAGAGCAAGTTGGCTTACGCCATTTGCATTATATTCATGAACAATATCTGTAAGGACTTCCACACCAGTTTCGGTGATGAGTACAGTGTGTTCAAACTGTGCTGAAAGCTTCCCATCAATGGTTCTGGCAGTCCATTTATCGCGTTTGTCAATTTTTACCCGGGCTTTACCCTGGTTTATCATGGGTTCTATCGTGAAGGTCATACCTGGCCGCAATTTGACACCAGAGTTACGGTCTGCTTCGTGATTCACTTCCGGATCTTCATGAAATTTGACCCCAACTCCGTGCCCACAAAACTGGTGCACGACGCTATAACCATTTGCATGGGCATATTGGGCAATATAATATCCGATATTCCCGATACTGTTCCCGGGATAGCATTGTTCGATACCTATATCCATACAACGCTTTGTAACATTTATAAGTCTTTGCGCTTCGGGACTTATATCGCCAACAGAAAACATCATGCTCGTGTCTCCAAAGTAACCATCAAGGATGGTAGTCACGTCCACATTCAAAATATCGCCATTCTGTAGCATTGGTGAGCCTGGAATGCCATGACATACCACATCGTTCAGGGAAATGCAACAAGAAGCGGGATAGCCCTTATAATTGAGCGTGGCGGCTTTTGCGTTATGAGCATTTATAAAAGCAATGATCTTATCTTCGATTGCCTGTGTAGTTGTCCCTTCTATCATCATTGGCGCAACTTCATACAAGGCTTGCCGGGCAAGATGAGAACTTCTACGTATGCCCTCGATCTGGGCCGCGTTTTTTATGAGTATCGGCATTGTTTTAGCTTTTTATTGCCTCATCCTTAATCCTTCTCCTAAAGGAGAAGGCACATCGTATCTTATAATTTTGTGATACAAACAAAACACGGCGGCCTTTTATTCCATAAAAAGGCAAACCGGGCTTAAAATCATTCAAATGCTATTTATTTCACAATAAATTTACCGTGCATTTTTTGGTAATGACCCGGATAGGTACACATAAATACATATTCACCAGCAGGAGGCGTGGTAAACTCAAGTTCTGTTTTGGTACCTGGTTGTGTCAGTTTTGATGATGCTATTACTGCAGGTTCGTCAGGTACAAAACCTTTTGCAAGACCGGCGCTAATGCCGTGCATAGCAACGGAATCCATATCAGATGCTTTTACAATAACAATATTATGCTGCATAGATGGGTCGGTTGCGTCATCTACTAGGGTGATTTTCATTTTGGTATTTGCTGTGGTATGTATTTCACTCACATCGTAGTGCATTTCGCTCATGTTATTTCCAACCGCATGTACGGTGATATCGGTTCCTTCAGCTACTTTGCCGGTAGCAGTTGGCATCGCCTTTGTGCTGTCTACCGTTTTGGTGGTGGAATCAGTAGTAGTGGTTGTGCTTGTGGTGCTGGTACCGTTATTACAGGAAGCCACAAAGAAGCCTAAAGCCACCATGCTGGCTAAAAGCATTTTACTCGATAATTTTTTCATAAACCTATATTTTTAATTTGACCGCAAAGGTACATGTATTTTTAGAATACATGGGTCAAATAATCGCTTATTGAAGCTGAGGCTGCAATTCACTCTGCTCCATTTCCACAAAATCCCAATCAGTTGGATGGAAATTATCGGGATCGGCCATTGCCATGTCTTTTGCCCAGCGTTCAGGGTAAGTATTGGTCAAAAGGCATCCTGTTTCAGGGTACGGGAATACCTGGTCAAGGGTCTGTATTTTATTTGCAGAGACTCTTTTGGCAATGTATTTCCGGTTCAGGCCTTTTGTGCTGGTTAATCCTCCGGCCCCCACCATGTCCTTTACTGCTTTAATGGTATTGTGATGAAAATTCATCACCTTGACCTTTTTGTCCTCGGGATTTAAGCCATGTTCCAGTTTCGGGTTCATGGTTGTTACCCCACTGGGGCAGGTGTTTTCATTGCATTGTAAAGCCTGCACACATCCCAGGGCGAACATCATTCCCCTGGCGCTATAACACGCATCTGCTCCCAGAGCAAGATATTTCACGATATGAAAACCAGAGATTACTTTGCCCCCCACAAACAGTTTTATATGTTTTTTGAGGTCAAACCCTGTCAATGCATCATGGGCATAAACCAGGGCTTCTTCTGCAGGCGTGCCGACCCAATTCAGGGAATCAAAAGGCGCAGCACCTGTACCACCTTCACCTCCGTCAATTGTAATAAAGTCGGGCATAATGCCGGTCTTTATCATGGCTTTACAGATCGCAAGAAATTCATAAGGCTGCCCAATGCAGAATTTGAAACCAATTGGTTTCCCATTAGAGAGATCGCGCATTTTTTTTACAAAATACATCAATTCCACCGGTGTCTTGAAAGTAGTATGCCCTGCCGGGGAAATTATTGTTTCATAGGGTGTTACGCATCTAATTTTCGCTATTTCCGGTGTGTTTTTCAAGCCCGGTAATACGGCACCATATCCCGGTTTAGCGCCCTGGGATATTTTCATTTCTACCATTTTCACATTTGGATGCTGAGATGTTTCCGCGAATAGCTTTTCATCAAAATTTCCGTTCCCATCCCGGCATCCGAAATATGCCGTGCCGAATTGAAAAACGAGGTCTCCACCATAATGGAGATGGTATTCTGTTAGCCCTCCCTCGCCGGTATTTGATGCAAAATTGCCCAGTTTTGCACCGCCGTTCAGGGCCATAGTGGCATTCTTGCTTATAGAACCGAAGCTCATGGCTGAAACATTCAGAATGCTACTGGAATATGGTTGTTTACAATCAGGGCCTCCAACACTAATCCTGATATCTTCATCATCATGCTGTAACGGCGCCGCAGAGTGTAGAAACCATTCGTAACCGGGTTTATAATAGTTAAACTGGGTACCGAACGGATCTTCCTGTGACACGTCATCGGCTCTTTTATAAATGATTTCGCGTTGCACCCAATTAAAAGGACGGCCTTCACGATCGTTTTCCAGAAACCAGTCCTGGGCCATTTCACGGCTGTCCACAAAAATAGATTTAAGATGACCTACCCAGGGAAAATTGCGCCAGACGTTGTTTGGTCTTTGGAAAGAATCATATAGTCCAAGAAGAATCAGCGGGACAATGAATACAAAAGACCATGCCCATTGTATATCAATGTAAGTGAGATAGATGCCTGATATGATTAAAATTAAGGAGATTATGATGAAATATGGGCGCATCGAGTAATTTTTATAACATTGGGATTGTAAGTACAAACATAAAATAGACCATTAAGTTTACCTGAAAAATTTGGTTTTGGAATATCCGCAAGAATAGTGCCGGGTAATAAACCGAAGGGACTTTTGCAAGCAGAAAGCATTTATTTAAAATAATATATTACGCTATCCGCATCTATTCTTCCGCCACTCTTATATTTCATCAATTTCCCTGAACTTATAAAGAAATTCTGTGGTACGGAACCGGGATTTATTATTTTTTTTAATTTTTCGGAATGCGCCAATACCTGGTTGGTGAATTTATTTATTTTATCGCTTTCATTTGAAGAGTAGTCTTTGGCGCTCAGTATGTAAACACGGTTTTCATATTGTGCTCTAAATAATTGTTTACGAATATTATTAATATCATAATTTGTATAAATTAATACCATATTTATACTATCTTTTCTAAAGTCATCTATTTTTTTTATATTTGACGTTAGCTCTGCGTAACAATCGGGACACCATGGCGCTGAAAGTATTACCCAGGTATATTTTGCTTTACGGGTTATAAGGCCCAATTGTTCATAGTTTATCTCTTCAGGTACAATAGATTCCGGGGATGTTGGTTTTTTAAAAGCCAGGATGTTATCTGGAGAGAATTTTTCAACCAAAGCGCTGTTTTTACTGTACAGGTCATCTTCAAAATGCCTTGGCATCATTTCAATAGTACATCCAGTAAGGAGCAGTATGATCGTTAATATTTTTATTTTGAGCATATTGTTTATGCATTATTAATATTTGACGGTAAAGATACTCGTTTTGTTACATAAGAGTATCTTCCCCCAAAACCCATAATTTTGCCGGATGCCAACGGTTGAAATTTTACATAATGGTGTCCTCGAGGGACATAAAGATGCTGTATATGCACTGGTGTCGGGTTATGAGCCAGAAATAGTCTTTTCCTCAGGGGGCGATGGCATGGTTATCCGATGGGACCTCGCTCACAAAGGCGATGGGGAACTCATCGCCCGGTTGCCTTCTGCTGTTTATGGTTTACAGTACTTTAAGGAGCCAGATATAATGTTGGCTGGCACTCGGTTCGGGGGATTATATGCTTTGGATCTTAAATCGCATAAGCAAAAGGCTATCACAGATTTAAAGCATGATATTTTCAAGCTCTGTTATTTGCCGGAACAAAACCTTGTAGCTGTTGCATGTGCAAGCGGATATCTTTATTTTGTTCATCCGCAAACGCTTGGGATTGTTCACGAAATTCATCCAGGCCAGGCCAGTTGTCGCACCCTGGCGCTAAGCCCAGATGGTCGGCATTTGGCGAGCGGCTGGAGCGATGGAATGATCCGGGTTTATGATACAGATGGTTTCGCCGAAATTCAAAGTTTTATGGCGCATTCGCCTTCCGTTTTTGCTTTGGTTTACAATAGGGCAGGGGATAAGCTCTTTTCTGGAGGAAGGGATGCACAGATAAGGATATGGGATACCGGGCTTTCCTATATCGAATTGCAGAAAATCCCTGCCCATCTTTTTACAGTTAATGATCTGATAATGATTCCTGAATATAATTTAATGGCATCTGCCAGTCGCGACAAAACTGTGAAAATATGGGACCCGGAAAATTTTGATTTGCTTAAGGTAATTGATCGCACTAAATTGCCGGCCCATTCTCATTCGGTAAACCAGTTATTATGGGCCGGATATGAAAATAACCTTATTTCGGCAGGCGATGATAAAGCCATCCGAATCTGGGGGATAATTTGTGGATAAGATACCGTTTTGGAATTGCAATCTTTGAAGTTTAACGACACTATATTTACATCATGATACTTTCTGACAAAAGCATATTAGCAGAGATCGAAAAAGGCACGATCCTTATTGAACCATTTGACCCGAGTTGCCTTGGGACCAATTCTTATGATGTACACCTGGGTAAACACCTGGCGGTGTACAATGTCCGTGAACTGGATGCCCGTGAGCACAACAAAATTGATGAATTCACGATTCCCGAAGAAGGCTATGTCCTGCATCCGGGTACTTTATACCTGGGTGTCACTCAGGAATATACAGAAACCCATGGGCATGTGCCATTTCTTGAGGGCAAATCAAGTGCAGGCAGGTTGGGGATATTTATCCATGCCACTGCAGGCAAGGGTGATGTGGGCTATTGCAATACATGGACTTTAGAGATCACGGTCATCCAACCCATAAGGGTTTATGCAGGAATGCCGATAGGCCAGTTGATCTACTTTGAAGTAGAAGGCGATATCAATACCCTATACAAAGACAAACGTGGCGCCAAATACAATCAGCGCACCGTAAAGCCAATTGAAAGCATGATGTGGAAGAATAAGTTTTGAGGCAGAAATGCAGCCCTTTTGGATTATCCTATACACTCTATTGCTATCCTCAAATCCATCGAGGTCAATCAAGGATACTTGTGAAATAAAAGGGAATGGGTACAACGGATACATTATGCCAATATCGGGCACAAATGCAAAAAGTGATCCTGAGAATGTTTATTACAGGCCATCCGTTTCAGAAGTTGTTTTAGCAGAAAAGATGCTGGGCAGCTATCTGGATATTTTTTGCAGGCTTAACAATGGCTGGAAAGATCTGGCATTGAGTCCTTCTGATTCTGTGCTTTACCGCGGCTTTTTTACGTCTTATTTTAAAGGATATTACAGGCAATACGCCGCTTATATTCCGAAAAATGGAACTCATAAATTTGTCAGCATCAATCTTGTTTCGCCGGCTTTTCGGGACGAAGTGAAAGACAAACCTGATTTTTTAAAAAGAGAATTGGCAGATGTTGATGATGGTGCATGGATCCTCTTTCATGCCGATATTGACCTTGTTACAGGTGATGTGTTTTTGAGGGATAATGGTAGTTGAAAGAAGATGGTAGCAAGAGGCTAAGGATAGCAGATGATTGGCATCAGCCGCACTTTCGCTCTTCGCACTCTCTTATAGTCCTGTCCCCAGTTGCTCCACGCTACCTGTTCTTTTCAAAGTGCCCCAGTGTACCGATTCACCCTTGATGGCGCGACGTATGGATTTGAAAAGGATATAATACATGAGCTGCCTGTAAACAAGGCGTTGCGGCAGGAGCATCCAGAGTTTGGTGGCTCTTTCCCCCTCAAACCAAAAGGCCATCGCTGCACCAAGCGCATCCACAGCCATGAAAAGAAGATAGTACGACAATATATCTCCACCGTTTCCAAACGCCAATGCAAATATCATGAACAGGTCCGCCAATGGCGAAATAAGAGGCAGTAATATCTGGAATATCAATATGTTGGGCAATGCGATCCAGCCAAGTGTTCCATACCGCGGATTGAATACCGCATCACGGTTTTTCCAGAAACTTTGCATGATGCCAAATGACCAGCGGAACCGTTGTTTCATAAACATGTTCATGGTTTCCGGGGCTTCGGTCACGGCAATAGCTTTGGGACTGTACCGAACCCGGTACCCGAGTTTCAATATCCGTATCGTGATATCGCAATCTTCAGCAAGGGTATCAGAAGTAAGTCCCCCGGCTTCTATGATAGCGTTCTTTCTAAAAACCCCAATTGCACCAGGAATCACAGTGATACAGTTCAATAAGTCAAAAGCCCTGCGGTCGAAATTCTGGCTAGTGGTATATTCTATAGATTGCCATCCGGTTATTAGTCCATTTTCATTCCCGACTTTTACATTTCCGGCAACTGCTGCGGTATTTTCGTCCACAAAGTGGGTCATCAGGTGCCCGACAGCATCTGGCTTCAACTGGGTATCTGCATCTATGCAAACAACAAATTCCGAATCACTTTGACTGATTCCATAATTCAGTGCCGAAGCTTTTCCGCCGTTTGGTTTTGTGAGCAGCTTTACTTTAGGATTGGTACCAAATGCCGTACTTACCAATGAAAATGTCTCATCTTTTGAACCGTCATCAACGAATATTACATCAAAATCAAGATAATCAAGGCTTAATAAGTTGGTAATCGTTTTTACCGCATTCACCTCCTCGTTATAGGCCGGTATCACAATAGATACCTTTGGGCAGAGCGGATTTAGTTTTAATTTCCTTGCTCTACGGGTCTGTATCGAAGCGAGGATACCCATCAATACCATCCGGCCTACTGATAAAAAGATCCCAAGGAAAAACAAAGAGAACAATATCCTCGCACCCCAGTAGATTATTTCGGCGATGATCCAATCTACCTTGGTCATGTAGTAATCGTTGTCGTGTTTTACAGGAGGCATCACCTGGTCGCGGGTTTTGCCCAGCAATTGCGAAACAGATATGAATGTATATCCTTTGCTCTCGAAATATTTGATAATTCGTGGCAGGGCAATGACGGTCTGCTCCCTATTTCCACCGGCATCATGCAGCAAGATCATACTGCCCAGTTTTTCCTGTGCAATGCATCTCGCAACAATGGTATCGGCAGTGATATTTTTTTCCCAGTCGCGGGGATCAATAGACTCGCCAATGGTGTAATAATTTTCGAGTTTGCTCAATGCAACGGGGATGATGTCTTTCAAAGTCTGAGGTTCTGCATCCGCGTTATAGGGCGGTCTGAATAAAACGGTGGAATGCCCAGTAATGCATTCAATAAGCCGGCGGGTGGATGACATTTCAATTTCAGCCCGGTCTGTGCTTATTTCGGCAATGTTTGGATGTGTAAATGTGTGATTGCCAATTTCATATCCCCTTTTATAAATTTCCCTGAGCAGAGGAATGTTGTTTTCGGCCTGGAGGCCTACAACAAAAAAGGCCGCTGGCACTTTGTATTTCTTAAGGGTATCCAGGATGCGTGGCGTGTATCGGTCATCCGGTCCATCATCAAAGGTCAGCAGCATTTGTTTTTTGCCGAGCCCGAACTTTTTTACCACGTAAGCGCTAGGCAATGTGTCATAATACTCTTCGGAAATTACTTTGTCATTGTCATCAAACTGAACCCGGATTTTGCCTGGCTGAGGTGTACTGAGTACGTCAAGAACCTCTCCTTCACCGATATAGTCAATGGCAAGGCCTTTGCCGATAGTATCCAGGCTGCCATTATCAAAGGCGGCGAGGTTGATGGATTTATAAGAAAGATCTTTATCGTAAAACCGCCAAAGCCTCGAATCCTCACCCCCGAGCCGCCAAAGCGCTACACCGGCGAGTCCATAATCTTCAGCATTCCGGATTCCGTTAAAGCAAGTGGCAGCATCAGTGAAATCAACTTCATGTTCCAGGTTGGTATCGTCTTCGTAGGTAAAGTGGAGGTTATAGGTACTGTTGTCAAAGATTACTTTACCATCGCTTTCTTTGGCCGTAGTCAGGGCTTCCTGGTAAGATACGTCAGTTGCTTCACCACCCTTGGGCCAGTCATACCCATAAGCGGCAATGTTCAAAACGATTTTATTATCAGGTATTTTGCCGGTAATATCATCCAAAACTGTATCCACCCATTTCTGTTCTGCAATTGGTCCGGGCAGGCTGGTGCTATAATGGTGGTCATAGGCCATCACAAAAAAGTAGTCGTTGTATTTCTGAAGTTCTTTGAGGTTGTAATCCTCATTGAGGGGTGCAATGTCCATGGTAAGCAGGTAGCCTTTCGCATGGAGCGCCTCATATACCTCCTTCATAAAAATGATCAGGTATTCATCGCTTGTTTCTGTAAGTTCTTCAAAGTCAATATTTACACCCTGAAATTTATATTTAGCCAGAATTGCCAGAACCTGGTTTATGAAATCTTTTCTTCGGGCCTCGGATGTGATGAGCCTGTGAACAGATTCAGAGTGCCATACTTCGCCGGTATTGTTGGTGATCATTGGCAAAATAGCCACTCCTTTATGGAGAGGCTGCTGCATGATGGCAAGCGCTTTCTGGTCAATATCAACAAAAAGATTATTGCTTGTATCGTTCAAAAAAATCCATTCGGGCAAAACCATATTCATGTGATCTATATGGTCTTCTAAAGACCTGAAAGAAGCCGCATCCCAGTTTACATAGTATCCGGCGCGAACCTGGTTTTTGACAGAATTCTTAGCTGCATTTCGCCTGGTGATAAGGATATGTTTTTCCAGGGTGTCAACCTTTTTGCGCAACTTCTCAAAATCGCTGATGCGCTTGGTCTTAATGGTGGTGGGCGCTTCAGGGTTCAGGACTTTTTTGTAGAGGCTGTTCTGATCCACAAGTTTGGGCAAAAAAGGAGCGTCTTTGCTGAGAACGGCTGCTGCAATAGCAATAATTCCAAGAACCACGAAGAACATTAATATCCTCGTTCCCCAACTCACCCGTTTCCATCGTTTGGAATCAGGACTTTGAAATACTTGTCGGGAACTGGCGCTACTCATTGGTGCAAAAGTACCGAATTATAAGTAACTATGACATGAGGCACCTCATGCTAAAGGTTAAATACCAATTCTTATTTTTGTGGGTCGGTCTGGCAATACAGTTTTTGATTAAAATAGTTACCGGACCATACAACCATTTATATCGGATCTACGTCATCGCCGCGGAAAGAAGAATATCTAAATTTGCAGTATGAAAAAATTTCCCGGCGTTAAAACCAGCATCCTATTATCTTTATTGCTGTTTCTTTCAGCGACTTCATTCGGACAGAAGGGAAAGCTGGAAACAAAATACCATAAGAGCGATAGCAAAGATTCCGTAAAAGGTGCCGGTTATTACTTTGATGCCGGTACCGATAAAGCAAAGTCCGGAGATTGCTCAGCTGCTATTGACCTCTATGACAAATGCATTGCGTTAGACCCTGATACCTATGACGCCTACTATAACAGGGCCTTCTGTAAGATGCAACTCCAGGATTATGAGGCCGCAGTAGCTGATTTTACCACCTGCATCAGGCTCCACAAAAGCGTTTATTCTAATGCATTATACCTCAGGGGTTCGTGTTTTAACGAACTCAAAAAGTATGATATGGCTATCTCAGATTTTACCAAAGCGCTAGATGTTACCTCAAACCCTGACATTTATGGCGCCAGGGGATTAGCCTATATGCAAAAAGGTGATTTTAAAAATGCCGTTTTTGATTTTACCAATGCCATCACCAGAGATACCTTCAAAACAGAATACTATGGCAACAGGGCTCTGTGCCAGTATCAGTTGCGCCATTTGAAGGAAGCGGTACAGGACGCAGAAAAATATCTTGAGAAAAACCCTGCCACAGCTAATATCGTTGAAATTGAAGTAAGAGCGGAATTTGAGATGAAAGACTATCCGAATGCCATGATTGCGGCCACGAACTTAGTGACTGTTCAAAAGTCCCCTAAAGCATATTATTATAAAGGACTTATTGAATTCAACATGAAGAAATATGAGGAGGGCATTGTGGATTTTTCATCTGCAATTGTTCTCGACTCTGCTTATAGGGACGCCTACTATAGCAGGGCGCTTTGCTATTTTGGACTAAACAACGATTCCAACGCCTGCAAAGATATTCGGATGGCCAAGAAGCTTGGTTTTCCGAATCTTGAGGGTAAAATTGATTCCTATTGCAAAGAGGGTAAAAAGTAGCTAACCCAAAAAAAAATTGTTCAAAAGACGGGTTAAATTTAGCTAACCCGTTCGTCCTCACCAAGAAACTATTGTGAATCAGCGAGATAACCTATTGCCTTTGCAAACACAGAAACATTGTTTTTTTTTAAAAATTCTTTCTGTTTATGAAAAAAGCGTTATTTTTGACGCGTTTGTATTGTAGCATTCGTATAAAATTACATTTTTAAAAAGCAATATCATGAAGGATTTATTCTCATCAAGGGCAAAAGACGCACAGATTACCTTATCTAAACACACGTGGCGAAAATCAAAAAATTTAAGCTCAAGATTATTGACAATAGCATTAGTATGCTTGTCATGGAGCGCATTTGGTTTAGGATCGCCTACAATCACGTCATTTTCTCCTAAAAGTGCAAATGTTGGTTCAACAGTAACTATTACAGGTACCAATTTCAGTAGTACCCCCGCCAATGATATCGTCTATTTTGGCGGTATTAAAGCAGTGGTAACTTCAGCTACGGCCACTTCTCTGAGTGTGACTGTGCCAAAAGGCGCACGTTCATACCCGGTAAGTGTCACAGTTGGAGGGCTTACTGGTTACGCACAATCAGCGTTTCTCCTTACATTTCCTTCATGTAAAGCCATGTCTGATACGACAGGTTTTGCTGCCAGGACCAATTTGGCAGCAACCGGCAACCCGGTTAAACCCGTTGCAGTTGATATAAATGGTGATGGTCTTGTGGATGTCGTAACCTTCGACAGTTCGAGCAGTACCATGTCTGTATATATAAATACTACAAGTGGTGGTGTCGTTTCATTCAGCAGGTCTGATTTTGCGACTGCCGGACATGCTGCAAATGGTTCTATTGCCGGTCTCGCCGTTCATGATATTGACGGTGATGGAAAACCAGATATCATTGTGGCCAGCGGAGGTACAATGTCGATATTTCAAAATAACAGTTCAAGTAATACTTTAAGCCTTGGCTCAAGGGTAGATTTCTCAGGCCTTGCAGGAAACCCAATGGCAAGTGTCGCCACTGGTGACCTAAATAAAGATGGTGAAATTGATATCGTTGTTGCCGGTGACTCAGAAGTTAGTTACTGGACGAATGCAATGACCGCTCCTGGCACCATTTCTACTTCTTCATTTAATGCGCGTACAGATATCAGGGTAGCTTCAGCTGTCAACCTTTGGGATGTAGTTGTTAGAGACCTTGACCTTGACGGAAACCAGGACATTATTGTAAGTGATCATGGCTCATCCAGTACATTCATTCTCCAGAACAAAGGCAGTCTAAGCTTTGGTCAGTCTCTTGTATCTATAGGAACAAATAGTACAAATCAAATCTATGCCGCCGACCTGGACCTTGATGGAAAATTTGATCTGGTCGTTGCGAATAACGGCGCTGCTATAGTATCCATTTTCCGGAACACATCTACCACCCCTGGAACAATTACTTTTGGTTCCAGGATTGATTTATCTTCTACAGGTACTCCAAACGGTTTGACAGTAGCCGACCTGGATGGTGACGGCAAGCCTGAAATCATTGCCACTCTTTTGGGATCAGGTATGAGGATATTCCATAATGCATCTAGTTCCGGGTCTATTTCCTTTGGTTCGGGGATTGCTTTTAGTACTGCTAATTATAATCCTTCCGTTACTGTAGCAGATATAAACAATGACGGTCTGCCAGACATTATTTCCGCAGCGGGTGTTTCTAACCTGATAAGTGTCCGAAACAATGTTAACCTTTTACCTCTTGCATATGTAATTCCTCCGGCTACTGTTTGTTCCGGAAGTCCTATTGCACTTGGAGGCCCTGCTGTTAATAATAATACGTATTCATGGAGCAGTACACAATACTTGACAACTTCCACGGTAACCTTTACCTCTACTTCATCGAACCCAACAGTGTCCCCTCAGATCAATGCTACTTTTACTTTGAAAGAAACCACTGCTCAGGGTTGTTCGGTAACAAATAGTGTATTAATATCAACAAATCCGCTTCCTGCCGCTGCTGCTGGTTCTGGCGTTGGCCCTATATGCGCCAATGTTCCGGCAAATATTGGGGCTGCTGCGGTGAAAAAAAGTACTTATTCCTGGAGTCCTACTACAGGTTTAAGTTCTGCTACGGTTTCAAATCCAACGGCAACCGTACCAACTACTACCACATTTACCGTTACACAAACAGACTCGAATGGATGTAAGGCATCGAACCCTGTCACAGTAACGATATCAATTCCAGCTGCCGCTGTCGGATCACCCTATACTAATTGTGGGGCAGTTTCTGACTCAATCGGAGCCGCTGCTGTTACAGGTAGTACTTATTCGTGGACAAGTTCACCTTCCGGGTTTACTTCAACCTTGTCTAAAACTGCGGCCGCACCTTCCGCTACTACTATATATACTTTAACAGAAACAAACTCGCTTGGGTGCGTTAATTCAAATTCTGTTACGATAACTGTATTTCCTGCCCCCGCCGCTGTAGCCGGATCCAATGCTTCTATTTGTTTAGGGGCATCGGTCGGTATCGGAGCAGCACCGGTTGCAGGAAGTACTTATGTCTGGAGCCCGACAACGGGATTAAGCGCATCTTCGGTTTCAAACCCAACTGCGACTCCAACTGCAACCACTACTTATAAGGTAACAGAAACCAATAGTAATGGATGTTCGGCAAATCACTCGGTAACTGTAACAATAGCAACCCCTGCGGCCGCTACTGGTACGGCGCCGACTATTTGTTTGGGAACATCTGCAACTATCGGTGCAAGTGCTGTATCAGGAAGTACTTATGCTTGGACACCTGCAACAGCTTTGAGTTCTACAACTGCTGCTAATCCTACAGCAAACCCAACTTCTAATACTACTTATACAGTAACTGAAACAAACAAATTCGGTTGTGTCAATTCAAATTCGGTAACTGTTACAGTATCCGTTCCTGCGGCCGCAACCGGTTCTTCCAAGAACCTGTGTAATGGTTCTTCTACTGCAATTGGCGCTACCGCAGTTACGGGGAGTTATTATTTATGGAGCAGTTCTCCTTCCGGCTTTAGTTCTACCTTACCTAACCCAACTGTATCACCTACGGTTACTACTGTTTATACATTAAGTGAAATCAATAGCTTTAATTGTAAAGCATCAAATTCAACAACAATTACAGTAATTCCAATTCCTGCTGCTGCTGTAGGTACTGCACCTTCAGGTACTATTTGTGTTGGAACATCAGAGCCGATTGGAGCCGCTGCTGTTACCGGAAGTACCTATTCATGGGTGAGTAGTCCAACAGGATTCACATCTGCTGCTTCAAGTGCTACTGTGACACCTACTACAACAACAACCTATACTTTAACTGAAACAGGTGCTAATGGTTGTAAAGCATCAAACTCTTTAACTATTACAATGTTCCCGGTAGTTGCCGCTGCAGCCGGGTCAAATGCATCTATATGTATCGGTGGCAATGATACCATCGGCGCTATTCCAGTTAATAAAAGTACCTATTCATGGGTAAGTAGTCCATCAGGTTTTACTTCAACTCTTTCAAGAGTTGGTGTTGCACCTGCTGCCACTACTACATATACTGTTACGCAAACAGATTCTAACCATTGTTCTGCATCCCATTCGGTAACAGTAACCATAAACACACCTGCTGCGGCACCTGGTTCTCCTGCTACCATTTGTTCGGGAGCATCTTATACCGTAGGTGCTGCTGCCGTTAAAGGAAGCACCTATTTATGGAAACCAGCTGGTAGCCTTAGTTCGGCATCCGTAGCAAATCCAGTTGCATCACCAACATCTACCACAACCTATACTGTAACTGAAACAAATTCTACCGGATGCGTGGATTCAAGTACCGTGACCATTACCGTCAGTGGTAAACTACCCGCAGCTTTTCCTGGATCTCCTTCAGTTATATGTCAAGGATTTTCTAAAGTAATTGGTAACACAGCCGTAGCCGGGGACGTCTATTCATGGGCTCCTTCGACCGGGTTAAGTTCCACAACAGTTTCCAATCCTACTTTGACACCAACAGCAACCGGAACCTATACTGTAACAGAAACAAATACTACTACCGGTTGTACTAACTCCCATTCAGCTACCTTTACTTTAGGTGTTGCCAAAGCTGCTGCCGGCACTTCCGGGACAGTTTGTTCTGGAAGCGCTTATACAATCGGTGCAGCATCTGTATCAGGAAGTACTTATTCATGGGCACCTTCAACAAACTTAAGTGCATCGACAGTATCTAATCCTGTTGCAACACCAACTTCAACTACAACTTATACCGTATCTGAAACAACAGTTAATGGATGTCAGGCATCCAATACGGTAACATTAACCGTAAGGCCACTTCCCGCCGCCGCCACAATAGCATCAAGTACTATTTGCGCAAGTTCACCTATATCTATAGGAGCCGCCGCGGTATCGAAGAGTACTTATGCATGGACTCCTAAGACGGGATTAAGTTCTGCAACAGTAGCCAATCCTGTAGCAACACCTGCTTCAACCACATCTTATACTTTAACCCAGACAGATAGTAACGGATGTAAAATGTCAGACTCTTTAACCCTAACAACAAAACCACTTCCAGCCGCATCAGCAGGTTCATCTACCGCCGTATGTATTGGAGGTTCTTCTACTATTGGATCAACTGCTGTAAGCGGAAGTACCTATGTATGGGCACCTTCTACAGGTTTAAGTTCTACAGCGGTATCAAATCCTTTGGCAAATCCTACTTCTACCACTACTTATACGGTGACTGAAACAGCTACTAATGGCTGTTCCGCATCAAATTCTGTAACCGTAACCATAAATCAACTACCTGCAGCAGCTGCGGGTTCTAATCAAACCGTTTGTTTGGGAACAACGGTAACCCTTGGTGCAAAAGCCGTAGGAGGAAGTGCTTATGTATGGAGTCCATCAACGGGATTAAGTTCATCTACAGCTTCAAACCCGACAGTGACCCCGGCCAAAACAACTACTTATACAGTCACGGAAACAAGTGGCAGTGGTTGCGCTGCTTCTCATAGCGTTACCATTACGGTAAATCCGCTTCCTGCCGCCGCCGCGGGAACGTCAGGACCTCTTTGTTCAGGTAGTCAATTCACGATCGGGGCGGCCGCAGTTACAGGAAGTACCTATTCATGGGTAAGTAATCCGTCAGGATTTACATCCTCTTTGGCTACCACTACTGTATCACCTACAACAACAACTGTTTATACTCTTACTGAAACTAATATTTTTGGCTGTGTGGCATCAAACTCCGTGTCTGTCACATCGGTATTCCCGCTTCCAGCCGCCGCCGCAGGTAGTAACGTATCTATCTGTACCGGAAAATCAACCACCATCGGTGCGGCAGCAGTAAACAAGAGTACCTATTCATGGACAAATAGCACAAGTTTAAGTGCGTCAACTATTTCCAACCCTGTTGCAACACCAACCGCAACAACTACCTATCAGGTAACCCAGACAGACTCCAATGGTTGTGTTGCTTCGAATTCTGTAAAGGTTACCATATCTGTACCTGCCGCTAACCCTGGCCCATCCCTGACAATTTGTTCAGGTACGCCTACAGTTATCGGTGTAGCTGCAGTAACCGGAAGTACGTACAATTGGGTAAGTACTCCATCAGGGTTCAGTTCTACTGCTGCTAATCCAACTGCAGCACCAAGCACTACCACTTCATATACAATTATTGAAACAAATTCTACCGGTTGTTTTGCAAAAAATTCAATGACAATCACGGTGAATCCATTACCTGCAGCAAATGCCGGGGCAAACAGTGTTGTATGTTCCGGGGCACCTGCAACTATTGGTGCTGCTGCTGTAACGGGTAGTACCTATGCATGGGTAAGTACGCCTTCAGGATTTACTTCCACTGCTTCTACAGCAACAGTAAACCCGACGGTAACGACAAGCTATAAATTAACAGAAACAAATTCAAACGGTTGTGTCAATTCTAATGCCGTACTTGTAACCATGGGAACCCCTGCTGCCAATGTTGGCGTTGCAAAATCTATTTGTACTGGCGGTTCAACTACTATCGGCGCAACGCCACCTGTAGCAGGAAGCACTTATGTATGGAGTCCTTCAGCCAGCTTAAGTTCTTCAACCGTTTCTTTCCCGACAGCGACACCTTCTTCTACTACAACTTATACATTAACAGAAACAAATTCTCTCGGATGTACCGCTTCGAATACTGTTAAGGTTACAATACAGATTCCGGCCGCCGCTGCAGGTTCACCTTCTACTATATGTCTAGGTCAATCAACAACTGTGGGAGCTACCGCTGTAACCGGAAGCACTTATTCATGGAATCCTTCAGCAGGCTTAAGTTCAGCAACAGCTTCGAAACCAACTGCCAGCCCAGCATCTACAACTACTTATACGGTAACTGAAACTACCTCTGCAGGTTGTTCCGGATCAAATACAGTAACTGTAACCGTACTTCCGGTTCCTGCAGCCAATGCCGGTTCAGCAGCAACGATTTGCGCAGGGGCCGTTGACTCAATAGGAGCAACAGCTGTAGCGGGTGATGTTTATTCATGGACAAGTATCCCAGTCGGGTTTACTTCAGCTTTGGCTAAACCAGCTGTAGCGCCTGTTGTTACAACTATCTATACCCTGACGGAAACAAATCCTTCAGGATGTTCCATTACAAATTCGGTGAAAGTAACGGTATCTAATCCGGTTGCTGCCGCTGGTACTTCTAAAACAATATGTTTGGGAAGTTCTGCCACCATTGGCGCTGCAGCAGTGACAGGAAGTACTTATACCTGGTCACCTTCAACGGGATTGAGTTCTTCAACCGCATCTAACCCAACGGCAACGCCATTGGTTACTACTATATATACAGTGACTGAAACAAACGTGTTTGGATGTAAAGCATCTAACACAGTTACTATCACAATTGGAACTCCTGCCGCTAATGCAGGTGCCTCAGTTGCCATTTGTCCGGGGACACTCACTGGCATTGGTGGTGCTGCAGTATCAGGAAGTACCTATTCATGGGTAAGTTCACCTGCAGGATTCACTTCAACCGATGCCGGTCCATTTGTGACGCCTACAACAACGACAAGCTATACCGTAACGGAAAAGAACTCGGCAGGTTGTACAGCTTCTAATTCTGTAACCATAACTGTCAATCCTTTCCCTGCAGCTTCTGCCGGTGCTTCAACCGCTATTTGTAAGGGATCGGGTGCCGTTATTACAATCGGTGCCGCTCCAGTGTCAGGAAGTACATATAGCTGGGTAAGCAATCCGGCAGGATTTGCTTCTACAGCTTCTACAGC
>JABDEJ010000011.1 GCA_013287095.1 Bacteroidota bacterium
TAAAAATGAATTCTTCGAAAAATAGCAATAAAGCAGGTAAAGCAAAACAGTTTTCAAAGGAAGACTTAGCCAATGCCATTGAAGGAACATTATATAGTCATGACAGTAGTTTTGAAGCCACAAAAATAAAAGCAATAGATTCGATCATAAAAAGTGGCTTGCAAAAGGCCGGTATTACCACTCCTTATATTTATGGTATTGTTCAGAACAAGTCGGGAAAGGCTAAATTTATCAGCGATAAATCGGCAAATATCAAGGAATTAAAAAGTGGATACCATGTTCGATTGGATATTGGATCCAAGGCTGAAGCGGAAGATGTCTATTTATATTTCCCCGATCTCGATAAATACATTTATGCTAAAATCTGGTTTATTTTCCTTGCCGCTTTATTATTGATTATCATTATATTATCTTGTTTTTGGTATTCAATAAGGATTATTTTCCGGCAAAAGAAACTTTCTGATATGCGGAGCGATTTCATCAATAATATGACACATGAATTTAAAACGCCCATTTCAACTGTCGCACTTGCAATTGAAGCTTTGTTGAGTTTTGATGTGCGCAAAAGCGAAGAAAAAACAGTGCAGTATTTAAGGATATCCCAACAGGAAAACAAACGTCTTGGGACCATGGTGGAAAAGGTTTTGAATATCGCTGCATACGATCGTGGAGAGATTATGCTAAACCTCAGAGAAACAGATATAAATGGGTTGATTGAAGATACAATGTTTCATATGCAAATGCAGGTCTCGGAAAGAAATGGTGTGATGGATCAGGAATTTGAGGCTCGGGATCATGTATTGATGGTTGATAAAGACCATATCAAAAATGTGATTACGACGCTCATTGACAATGCTGTGAAGTATAGTTTGGGAAACCCTGAAATCAAAATCAACACGAGGAATTCAGGTGATTATTTGGTTATTTCCGTCGAGGATAATGGTATGGGCATTTCTAAAGAGGAACAAAAAAAAATTTTTGAAAAATTCTATCGCGTCTCCACCGGAAATATCCATAATGTAAAAGGTTTTGGCCTGGGTTTAAGTTATGCGGCCGGTATTATTGAAAAACACAAAGGCATGATAAAAGTCCACAGCCAATTGAATAAAGGAAGCATTTTTGAGATATATTTACCTGTAAATCATCATGACAGCTAAAACAAAAATACTTATTGTAGAAGACGACCCTTACCTGGGCATGATCATGCAGGAATGCTTTGAAAGCCGCGACTTTGATGTCCGCTTGCTCGAAAATGGGCAGGAAGGACTTGATACTTTTTTTAGTTATAAGCCGGACTTGTGCATCCTGGATGTGATGCTGCCAGTAAAAGATGGTTTTACTATTGCCAGGACCATTAGAGAGACAGATACACAAACTCCGATTATTTTTCTAACAGCCAGATCATTGAAAGAAGATATAAAAGAAGGTTTCACAATAGGCGCTGACGATTATGTAAAAAAACCCTTTAGTATTGAAGAGTTGATTATGCGCGTACACGCTATTTTGAAACGAACTGCAAGCCAGGAAAGTACAAACCAAACACTAAAAAACATCCCTGTAAATATTGGCAGCTTTGTCTTCGATTTTCAAAAACAATTACTTATCTCCGCGACGAAAAAACAGAAGCTCACTGCCCTGGAAGCAGATTTGCTTAAAATGCTTTGCGACAATATGAATGCCACTCTCGACCGCAATTCTGCTCTTAAACAACTATGGGGAGATGACAACTTTTTCAATGCCAGGAGTATGGATGTTTATGTCACCAAACTTCGTAAACATCTGAAAGACGATCCTTCAGTAGAAATTATCAATATCCGTGGGAAAGGGTATAAGTTGCTTTTATTAGGAAGCCATGAAGGTGTATGAGTCAAAACATCTTTGTATCGTATTCATTATCTGATATATACAATATATATTTCGCATTTGGCAAGCCCTTTGCAATACCTATGGTATAAAAATTTGAAAACGATGAAAAGGTTAATTTTATTTATGTTCTGTTGTATCGCGACCGGGGCCATGGCTGCAGGAAGCAAGGCTAAAGTGGTAACGACTTTTGTTGATAACGGCCCCAAAAAAGTGGCGCTGACATTTGATGCTTGCCAGAGCAAGACACCGGCGTATTTCGATAAGACAATATTGAATTATATCATTGAAAATAAGTTGCCTGTGTCGATATTCCTTTCCGGTAGGTTTGCACGCCAGAATGAGGCCGAAGTAAAATACCTTGCTAAAAATTATCCCTTTATAGAGTTCGAAAATCATAGTTTGAACCATATCAACCACATGGAAAGGTTGAATGATGCAAAAGTGATCAGTGAAGTAGCTGATAATGAAAAGCTTGTAACGGCTATGACAGGACGTGCGCCGGAGTATTTTAGATTTCCAGCCGGTAATTATAATGCACATGACCTGGAGCTTGTAAATGGATTGGGTTTAAAGGTAGTTCACTGGACTTATGCCAGTGGTGACCCTGATAAACACATTACCCCGGTAGCCCTTGAAAACGAAATAAATACCATGACCAGACCTGGTGATATCCTGATCTTTCATATCAATGGCCGCGGATGGAGTACAGGCAAAGCACTACCTGAAATGGTTAAGGAGTTGCATGGCAAAGGATACAGCTTTGTTAGACTCGAGGATGTGGTGAAGTAAGGGATCAGGCGTCAGGGATCAGGAAATTAAGAGTAAGAGGTGAGAAGTAAGAGAGATGAATTTGACAGAATTTTTCACTTTTCACCCCTCACTTCTTACTTTTTACTATTTTATTTCCAAAACGCACATAAAAAAACCCGGCGCAGGGAGCCGGGTTTTTTATTTAAATATTCTGAATCTATCAGTTATGACTTTGTTGCTGGTTTTGTGCAGGATTTTTTTCCTGTGCATTTACCATCACATTTTCCTGTGCATTTGCCATTGCAGGCTTTGCTGCTTTTGCATTGTTTAGCACCATCAGTTTTGTCATTCCCCGCAAATGCAGAGCTGACAATGGCGAAGCTGAACATAAGCCCCATTCCATATAAAAGAAGATTTTTCATTTTTTATAAATATTTTAAAGTTGAGTCACAAAGATACACAAACTGCTATAGAAAAGAAATAGTTGCTTTATCATGTTTAACTTTGGACCTCAGTTATTGCAATGACCCGAAAAGAACTATACCAATACGTTATTCAATATTTTGAAAAAGCGATGCCTGATGCCCAAACAGAATTGCATTATCGCAGCCCTTATGAACTTCTGGTATCAGTGATACTATCTGCCCAATGCACGGATAAGAGGGTGAATATGACCACACCTGCATTGTTTTCAGTTTATCCAACCCCGGTTGAATTATCTAAAGCAAGTTTTGACGAGGTGTTTCCTTATATCAAAAGTATCAGCTACCCTAATAGTAAAACCAGGCACCTGATTGCTATGACACAAATGCTGGTGGATGATTTCGCGGGTGAAGTGCCGGAAGCCCGGGAGGACCTCGAAAAGTTGCCAGGTGTAGGCCGTAAAACTGCTAACGTAGTGGCATCAGTGGTATTTGGCGAAAATACGATGCCTGTAGATACTCATGTCTTTAGGGTGGCACAAAGAATAGGGCTTGTTACGGTATCAAAAACACCGAGGCAGGTTGAAGATCAATTGGTTAAAAATACACCTTCTGAAATTCTTGGGAAGTTTCATCACTGGTTAATCCTTCACGGCCGATATGTTTGTGTCGCAAGAAGTCCCAAATGTGAAATTTGCGGGTTGAGGGATGTTTGTAAGTATTATAAGAAAGATCAAAAAGCAGAATAGGCATTCTGTCGGCTCCTTAAAATCATCTTGAACCGCTTCTTCTTTTTTTACGGGAAAAACCTTATTTTTGTTATCTGATCGCCATAAAAACCCCTTGTCTCATCCAAATGGAACACAAAGTAGGTATTAACAATCTAAAAAGTATTGCCGGAAACTGGACTGGCAAGGTCAGACAAGTGATGCTTGGACAGGATGTTGAAATATATGTTGACATGGACTTACAGGGGGACGGAGATAAAGTCATGGGCATGGCCAGATTAGATGTGTCGCATATTCAATTAAAGGATGAATCGGGCCAGCCTCTAAAACCTGCCACAGTTTCTATAAACGGGGCATTTTATGAAAACAGGTTCCTTCATTTGAATTATAAAAATCCGGATGAACCGCTTCAATTCGGATATATTGTTATTGATTTATATGAAAACTCCATTAAAGCCAATGATTATATTATTAAAGGATTACTTATTGGTTATGGTCCCAAAAGCAAAAAGATTATTAACGGGGAGATTGTTTTGAAGAAATCTGCAAGCTGAACAAATACCTGATGGAATCCTGATCGCAATTACACAGGTTTGCAAATTTTGTTGAACCGATAAAACCCTTTAAAAACAACATCTTTGTCATTATTACAAAAAAATTGTCAAAAAATTAGGCAAAACTGAATCACGTATTTATTTATTGCACTACCTTTACAGCTCAAATTTAATACACCTCACAAATGGCAAAAGAAGTTAAAGACGACAACACCGAGAAACGCAAAGCGCTTCAGTTGACGATCGAGAAGTTAGAAAAAACGTATGGAAAGGGAGTAGTTATGTCACTGAATGACAGGCAGCTTGAAGGGATAGAAACCATATCTACCGGTTCGCTTGGATTGGATATAGCACTTGGGGCGAGAGGCCTTCCAAAAGGCAGGGTTATTGAGATTTACGGCCCTGAATCTTCCGGTAAAACTACGTTAGCCATCCATGTAATTGCCGAAGCCCAGAAACTGGGAGGTATGGCAGCCATTATAGATGCAGAACATGCTTTTGATAAAATATATGCCGAAAAACTAGGCATCAACGTTGATGATCTATTGATTTCGCAGCCAGACGATGGTGAGCAAGCGCTTGAAATTGCCGACCACTTGATTCGCTCCGGTGCCATTGATGTCATTGTGATTGACTCCGTAGCTGCCCTGGTGCCCAAGGCAGAGCTTGAAGGCGATATGGGAGATAGCAAAATGGGTTTGCAGGCAAGATTGATGTCGCAGGCCTTAAGGAAACTCACGGCTTCTATCAGCAAAACACAAACCATTTGTATTTTTATCAACCAGCTCCGTGAAAAAATCGGGGTAATGTTTGGAAATCCTGAAACAACAACTGGTGGTAATGCATTGAAATTCTATGCTTCAGTGCGTCTGGATATTCGTAAGATAAGTACCATAAAAGAGGGCGTAGATATTGTAGGTAACCGTACCCGCGTGAAAATCGCGAAGAATAAAGTCGCCCCGCCATTCAGGGTGGCAGAGTTTGATATAATCTATGGTGAAGGCATTTCTAAGGTGGGTGAGATCATAGATATCGCTTCTGATTATGGGATTATCAAAAAAGCTGGCTCCTGGTTCAGTTATGAAGACACCAAGTTAGGACAGGGCCGTGATGCCGTAAAACAGCTTTTGAAAGACAACCCTGACCTGGCTGACGAGATTGAAAAGAAAGTTCTCGATAAAGCTTATGGGGCCGATAAGCCTAAGATTGCGATGGAAGTGGAATAAAGTCAGAGTAGAGAGCGGAAGTGCGAAGAGCGGGGTAAAGAAGAAAAAACGATAGCTTTTTCTGTCATCTCGAACGAGGCACGAAGTGAGGGATCTGCATCTGTCTGAGTCAATAAATCAGAAGTGAATTAAGTTGTTTATAAATTGTCCCTGGTCGGTGTCGTCACCGACCAGGGAATTCAGACTTCTCCTTTGTCGAAACGACAAAATGATTACTTTTTCCTTGGAATGGACAGCGTCTGCCAGTCATCATTCCTGATCATTTTTGCGATATAAATAATCTGTCCTATGTGTTGCGAATAGTGCATAATCTGCCGCAAAATAGCCTGTACAATTGTATGAGGCTCATTGCGGATGGTGATGGTTTTGTCAAAGTCATTTTCATTCAGGGATTCTAAAGTAATGAACATGCATTGCCAGCCTTCTTCCCACAGTTTCATGAGGTCTTCCTTCGTTTCTCTATGGCCCACAAATTCTTCATCGCGGGTGCGGGTAGGCTTTTCTCCATCTGTTGTTAAAAAATCTGTCCAACGGCTCAACATATTGCCATGTAAATGTTTTATTATAACGGCTATACTGTTACTTTCCTCACCCGGTTGCCAATGGATCTCATTATCGGTTTGTACCTGGGCGATTGCCTTCTCAGCAAGCCTCTTGTATTTTTTCAGCTCGTTGATACTTTCATTTAAAAATTCGATTGATCTGTCTGGCATAAAATTAGCTTTAAAGGAAGACAAACATAGTAGATTTTGATGAAATATTGCTGCCTAAGAAAAACAAATTCGAATAGTTTGTATCAAATTTTCAGTTAGACTAATGTTGTTAATTCCTTAAATTTGCACGTTTTATAAATCAAACCGATTATGATAAACCTCAATCTATCAGGGAAAACAGCCATTGTTTGCGGAAGTTCGCAAGGGATTGGCAGAGCGGCGGCTATAGAACTTGCTGCACTCGGTGCTAATATTATCCTTGTTGCACGAAACCCATCTGCTTTAGAACTGGTAAAAGAACAATTGCCAACTGAAGAAGGACAAATCCATTATGCAATGGCGGCAGATTTTGACCATCCTGAAGAGCTGAAAGAAAAAGTGAACAAGTTCCTTGAGAAGATTCATGAAATACATATCCTCGTAAATAATACCGGAGGCCCCAATCCCGGCCCGGCCAATGAAGCCACTGAGGACGAATTTCGTATTGCATTTAACAGGCATTTGATCTGCAACCAGGTGATGGTACAGGCGGTTCTACCCAAAATGAAAGCAGGCGGCTATGGCCGGATCATCAATGTAATAAGTACTTCCGTAAAACAGCCAATTCCAAACCTTGGGGTTAGCAATACGGTACGTGGAGCTGTGGCAAATTGGGCAAAGACGTTATCATTAGAATTGGCAAGATTTGGGATTACGGTTAACAATGTTTTGCCGGGATCTACAAGTACTGCAAGGCTAAAGGGCATTATAAACAATAATGCTGATAAAAAGCATTTATCAACAGATGAGGTAGAAACTGCTATGAGAAAGGAGGTTCCGGCCGGCAGATTTGCTGAACCAGAGGAGATTGCTTATGCCATTGCATTTTTGGCAAGCCCGGCGGCCTCATACATTAATGGGATAAACTTGCCTGTTGATGGTGGCAGGACGGCGAGTTTGTAAGTAGTTGTTTCAATTTATCTGGTTTTGGAATGTTTTAAGCAACTTTGCGTTCTTTTAGAATGTAACGCTAATAGAGATGAGAGTAATACTTGAAGTAAAAAAGGAAAGATTTCAGTTTTTCATTGAATTGGTAAGCAGTCTGGGCTTCGTTAAGATTGTGAGCGATACGCAGGAATCGAAACATGATCAGGCCATAGAAGATATGAAAGATGCCCTCAACGACGTGAAACTTCACCAACAAGGCTTGAAGAAACTAAAAACCATTGAAGAGTTTTTAGATGAAATCTAAGATATTCCTCTCTGAGAACTATGAGAGAAAATTGAAAAGGCTAAGCAAAAAATATAGTAGCCTAAATGATGATCTTGCCCCTATTTATGAGCAACTAAAAGAAACACCACTATTGGGTACCGCATTAGGTAACAACTGCTTTAAAATTCGGGTTAAAATTTCGTCAAAAGGAAAGGGAAAGTCAGGCGGTGGAAGAATTATCACTTATTTTATCAGAGAGCAAAATAGCGTGTATCTGCTTGATATATATGATAAATCTGAGCAAGCTGACATATCCTCGAAAAACCTGAAGGAGCTCGTTCAATTAATATTGGGCTGATTATTTAAACTTTCACAGCTTAATACAGATATTCTTCTTTTCTGTAAAGAAATCAAGCGCTTCGAAGCCGCCTTCACGGCCAACCCCGCTTTGTTTCATACCACCAAAAGGTGTTCGTAAATCCCTGAGCAACCAGCAATTGATCCAGATAATGCCACTTTGTATTTCGTGGGCAACTTTATGAGCTCTTGTCAGGTTTTCTGTCCAGATCGTAGCGCTTAATCCATAAGGAGTGCTATTGGCCATTTCGAGTGCTTCCGCATCCGTATCAAAAGGCATAATGGTTACAACAGGCCCGAATATTTCTTCCTGGTTGGTTCGGCAAGTATGGCTTAAGCCTTCAATGACTGTTGGCTCAATAAAATAACCATTGGCGCAACGTCCATCAGGATGCACTTCATTGCCTCCGGTCAGTATCGTACCTCCTTCTTCTTTGGCTAAGGCGATATAAGACATTACCTTTTCCTTATGCCCTTTAGAAACCAAAGCGCCAACCCTGATGCCATCTTCCAATGGATCACCAACTTTCAGGCTTTTTACTTTTTCTACAAATGCCGATTTGAATTTTTCATAAATAGGCCTTTCCACAAATATCCTTGATCCGCAAAGGCATATTTCGCCCTGGTTTGTAAATGATGAGGATATCGTGGTTTTCAACATCTTCTCAAAATCACAATCCGCGAAAATGATGTTGGGGTTTTTGCCGCCCAGTTCCAGTGAAAGTTTTTTGAACATGGGTGCCGCAACTCTTGCGATTTCCGCACCCGTTTTAGTGCCTCCGGTAAAGGAAATGGCAGGGATACTTGGGTGACTTACAATCGCTGAGCCAACTTTGGGGCCGAGTCCATGCACAATATTTAGTACGCCTGCCGGCAATCCTATTTCTGCACAAATTTCAGAGAGCATATAAGCGGTCATGGGTGTTATTTCTGAAGGCTTTGCAATCACGCAATTACCTGCGGCGAGTGCCGGGGCTATTTTCCATGTGAATAAATACAAAGGCAGGTTCCATGGCGAAATACATCCCGCCAGGCCAATAGGGGTCTTGTAAGTATAGTTTATGGCTTCATTTCCGGTTTTATAGGAAGTGGAGGACTCATGTAATATAGCCGTTGCAAAAAAGGAGAAATTATCACGGGCCCGGGGGATATCCATGACCTTTGCAAGCGAAACAGGCTTACCATTGTCCATACTTTCAGCCATGGCAAGAGTATCCAATTGCGCATTAATGGTATTTGCAATCTTCATCAGATATTCAGAACGTTTTTCTTCGGATAGGGCACTCCAGGCAGGAAATGCTTTCTGAGCAGCCAGGACAGCAAGTTCCACATCCAATCCATCTGAATCAGGTATTTGGGAATATATCTCGCCGGTTGCAGGGTTCGTATTATCAAGCCACTGACCTGAAAGCGGATCCAAAAATTCACCACCTATGTAATTTCTAATTTTCATCATTTAGATTTGTATAAACCAGACTTTGCCCTCTTTGCGGTTTTTCCCTTTTGCGTTCTTTGCCTGAAATGCATGAGAATTTTCACGCAAGGGGCGCAAAGATTTTCGCAAAGATCGCAAAGTTAAGAATAATGAAAGAGGATTGGAATAGGATGATTAATTAAGCCTGTAGGGCGCAATCATTACAAATTCAGGTATTTCAACCTCAAAGGTTGCGCCATCGCTCTGCCTTTCCATGAGATAGGTGCCGTGCATTTTGCCCAGTTCGGATTGTAATTCACACCCTGAAACATATTCATGTTTATGATCAGGTTCAATCACGGGCTGTACGCCGATAACACCTTCACCTTCTACTTCACTAAGCTGGCCATTGCTGTCAATAATATGCCAGTGCCTGCTGAGCAATTTAATGGTGAACTCGCTATGGTTCTCAATAACAATACGATAGGCAAAGACATACTTTCCCGTTTCCGGGTTGGATGCCGTTTCCTGATAAAAAGTTTCTACTGAAACTTCCACATCTTTTGTTATTGCTTTGTACATGATATTTGAATAACGAACAGGCGCAATTTATGATTATAAATCATTCTATAAATTTATATACGAACAAATTTTATACACGGTTGGTGTATATCTATTAATGAGCAAAGGCACTTATTTGTTGAGTTCCGGGATGGATTTCTTTTAACAAGGGTCCCGTAAAATTCTAACATCTTAAAACAGATTAATCGGCGACCGCATCCCTTCGTCTATTTGGCAGCATAAATCCCACGCAGATAAACCATATAAATCCAGGGAACCTTGTTAGTGGAATCAGGAAAAGGGCTTGTGGAAAAACAAGATCAAACCAACTGAATACACCAAACACAGCCAGGATAATCCCGAATATGCACAACCATTTTGGCAGCAGCTTCATCAATAGGGAAGGGATTGAAACGCCGGCTATTAATAAACCCATCGGTACAGAAAAACCTACTCCTCCAAATCCAAACTGAAGGAAATAAAGTGCATTTATTAACGGGGCATCCTGTGCTATTCCAGGATGAGCTGCAGCCCACATGATCATAGCGGAAGCAATGATATTCATGCTTATTAGTATTCCCCCTAACAGCGCGATATAAGTACCCGCGACTTTCGCGCCGAGAAACCGCAATTGACTCACGGCACAAACTGTAAAAAGTCCAAGAGGAATCGCAGAGCCAAACTGAAAAAATGCACACAAGACAACTGCATCTGCTCTCAGGAGAAAAAATTTCTGAATGACAGCAGTAGTTTCCCAGGGTCCCGGGAAATAAGGTGCCCCGCCAAATGAAGTTACAAAAAAGAGCCCGGTATTAAACGTGATTGCAAACATGATTGCTGGCAGCCATAGGGGAGGGCCAGGGTGGCGAATGGTTTTTGTCGAAATTTCTGATTGTGTTTCCATTTTGTTAATTGTTTTAAAAGTGAAAGTTGTTTTTCTGTTAATGTTGTTTGTATTGCAAACTAAAAATGCAAAAAATATATGATCAAAGGTGGAGGTATTTTTTTATGTCTTCGACATAGTTTTCAAAGGCCTTTCGGCCTTTTTTGGTTAGCTGGCATAAGGTATGAGGATAGTTTCCTTTAAATGTTTTGATCACTTCAATATATTCGGCCTCATTTAGTTTCTTTATCTGGTGGCTCAGGTTACCCTGCGTGGTATTGGTTATCTCCATCAGATAATTAAAGTCAGCCTGTTTCATTTTGATCAAAGTTGAAACAATGGCCAGGCGCACAGGAGTGTTTAATACCGGATCTAAATCCTTGTACATTAGTCCTTTGAATATTTAAGTAAATAGCCCGGTATTAGATAACCGGTAACTACTGCAATGCCTTGTACCAGAGGGCGGTAATCTTCAGCCACAAAAGCGCTTAATACAAAGGCCAAAAGAAACAGTGCTCCGCCTATGATAAGGGGTCTGAACTTCAATACAAGTCCCGAAGCCAATGTACCTATTCCGCCAATAAGAATCGTATAGGTAAATGGTTGATGATCCTGGACAATATTTGTCAGCACAACCACTATAAAGCTTAATCCCAAAACGATCCACATTCTTTTAAGATAATGACTCAGGAAGGTTTCAGATAGGTTTTCACTCCGTAGATAATAGGCTATTGTTATCGGGATTCCAATCCCTACTAAAACCGGGAAGGGCAAAAAATAATACCTGAAAGATGTGAAGCTATGCAGGATATAAGATGAAAAACTGGCTATAGCGATAAGCCATCCCCACAACATAAAGCAAAAGCTATGCTCCCTGATATTTTCTTTTGTCTTGCTGATGGTTTCCGAGATCAGCTGCAAACTTTGTGATGGATCAAGCCCGGTTTCTATTGTTTCCATATTGAGATTCTTAATTAAAGTTACAAATGTACATGTAGTTTGTGATACAAACCAAATATTTTTTACAAAATTTATAGACTTCGGGGAATAACCCCAGCGGGGTTACACGTTTGTAGAAAATTGATCATAATAGTTTTACGACCCCAGAGGGGTCGAACAATATCGTCAATTAATACGATGTGTTTGTGCTGATGTGCGACCACCTGCGGGGTCGAAAAATGGGTCGCCGTGTTCTATAAACATGTGACCCCTCTGGGGTCAGGCGCCGATGCATATAACCTGGGAAAAAACGTTACCCCCTTATCCTTTCCTTCACCGAATACACATTTCTATCTGAAGCAGATCGTGAAACCAATTCTCCGAGGAATCCTGTAAGGAAAAGCTGAACGCCAATAATGATGGCAACCAACGCCAGGTAAAACATCGGTTTTTCTGTAATAGCACGGGCATGATGGTTATAGAGATTATTCAGCTTCTCGATAAAGAGAATAAAAGTAAACAGCAATCCAATTAAAAACGAAACTGTCCCGACAGTTCCGAAGAAATGCATTGGCCTTTTACCAAATTTGTTGACAAAAGTAATGGTAAGCAGATCCAGGAAACCATTGATAAAGCGTTCGAAACCGAACTTGGTTTTGCCATACTTGCGGGCCTGATGTTGTACCACCAGTTCCCCGATTTTTTTGAACCCGGCCCATTTGGCAATCACGGGAATATAGCGGTGCATTTCACCGTAAACCTCAATATTTTTAACCACGTCACTTTTGTAGGATTTGAGTCCGCAGTTGAAATCATGCAGGTTATTGATCCCGCTCATTTTGCGGGTCGTCCAGTTAAAGAGTTTGGTAGGAATCGTTTTCGAGAGAGGGTCGTAGCGTTTTTGTTTATACCCCGAAATCAGGTCGTACTTCTCTTCTTTGATAAGCCTGTACAGTTCCGGTATCTCTTCGGGACTGTCCTGCAGGTCTGCATCCATTGTGATGACCACATCGCCTTCCGTTGCTTTAAAACCTTCACTAAGGGCGGCAGATTTTCCGTAATTTCTTCTGAACCTGATACCTTTTACCCAATTGTATTTATTGGATAATGAGGTTATAACATCCCAGGAACTATCACTGCTGCCGTCATCCACAAATATGGTTTCAAAACTGAAACCGTTTTTTTGCATGACTGTATTGATCCATTCTGCCAGTTCGGGCAGCGATTCTTCTTCATTGAACAGGGGTATGACTACGGATATATCCATGGATCAGTTAAGCTCCTTTTTGAATGGTGATTCGTTTTTAATAAAAATAGAGGTCAGCAGAAAAATCAACAGGCTAATAATGACAATAACAATAAGTCCGGTAATGGAATAAAACAATATGGTATTGCTGTTCATATTTTCTATACTGGATTGTGCAGCCGTATATTGAACTTTATTGATCGTTCCATTCCGGAGCATTCCGTCCATTTTGTCTATTTGAACGCTTTTCATCTTTTCAATAAGATGCGGGTCAATTACAAAGTACAGCAACAGCATAAAAAGCGTGTACATCGTTTGCCCGATGCTGAATACAGCCAATGAGGTAGTTACGGCATCCCCATAGCTTATCATATCGTCATTGTATTTCCTGCGCTTTACAGAAGCGATCACAGATACGCCAAATGTAAAAAGGAAGCCAATATATGCATAGTACCCAAATATCAGGCCTGCATCTATCAGGTACAAAATGGCTACAAATAAAATTGCAAGTGCCCCGCAGATCAATCCATATCGGAGAATGATATCACGCGGAGTAAGAGCAGGATTGGCTGATTCTTCCATACGGGTGTTAATTAAGTTTTTTTATTTGTCCATTGTTGATAACTGCCACAGCTTTGCCTTTCAATTCTTTACCCCACAGCGGACTGTTTTTGGATTTCGATTTATTGCTCTCATTATTCAGTGTCCAGGACTTTGAAGCGTCAAAAATAGTAAGGTTTGCAACGGAGCCTTTATTTAATGGGCTGGTCTCAATATTCATGATCTTTTCCGGTCTTAATACCAGAATTTCAATGATCTTTTCAATTTTTTCGGCTCCGTATATTTCCAGCATTTGTGAAAATACGGTTTGCAAACCTGTGGCACCATAAGAAGCCAGTTCAAATTCACACTGTTTACGGTCTTCTTCATGTGGTGTATGATCGCTTACAACAGCCACAAAATCATTATTAATTACTGCTTTTCTCAAATATTCTTTGTCTTCAGCGGTACGCAATGGCGGTCTCATTTTGAGCATGGTATCAAACATGCCCAGGTCTTCTTCATCAAAATATAAATGATGTATGCTGACATCACAAGTTACTTTCAATCCGTCTTTATAAGCCTTTTCTATGGCCTGCATACCTCCTTTAGTGCTTACACATGAAAGATGAATCGGTTGGCCTGTGTATTGACAAAGATGAAGGATCTTATTAATATCACTTTCCTCGGCAATGGCAGGGATGCCTTTGAGTCCGAGCCTGACACTAACCGTTCCTTCATTTACAAGACCTTTTCCGGCAATTCCAGAGTCTTCCGGCCTCACCATTAATGGCAATCCTGTCATGCCGGCATACTCCATAGCCCTTAACAGAAACCCACTATCCTTCACCGGCCTATACCCTGAAGAAAACCCTTTTGCTCCGGCTTCCTGTGCATCAAACATTTCTGTTAAAGATTCATTGTCTTTTGCTGATGATATGGAGGCAAGCGGATATAAATTAACAACATGGCCTTCCGCCTTACGAAGAACATATTCAATGATCGATTTTGAAGACAATATGGGATCTGTTTCAGGCAATATAGCCACTCCCGTAAAACCTCCATAAGCTGCGGACTCCAGTCCGCTCAAAATATCTTCTTTGTATTCAAAGCCCGGATCGCTGAAATTTGCCCTTAAATCCTGCCAGCCCCTGCTCATGCAAAAATTTTCACCCTCGATGGTTTCTGCATCCTTTGCATCCACCTCTGCAGATGATATGCTATCAATTTTGCCATCTTTAATAAGGACATAAGCCTTTTTCCCATGCCATTCTGACCCGGGATCGATGATTTTTATGTTTTTAAGATAGATTTGGGTCATTTCCAGAACCTTGTTATGAGCATTTCGCCCAACAAAAATACTAAGGCTGCCCAAATAAACCACTTCCAAATATTTATTCCTGCCTCAAGTTCTTTCACTTGCTTCTTCAGCGAGACCTTGCCGGGGTTCAAAACATCCCCCTTCACATCCAATATGGCATCTTTAATATCTCCGGGGTTGGTAAATTTCATCACACTTTCGCTTCTATCATAATTGAATGCAAACTGGTAAGGCTTCAAAGCGGTTGCACTTCCTGGCTGGTTGTCTTTCAAATGATAATACCCTGCCGTATGGATCAAACCCTCCACAAACAATTGTAATGAACCTTCAAGCATTCTCTGGTTGGGGATGAATTCAATACTGTCCTTGGCAAGTGAAAAGATTCGCTTTTCATCACCTGAAATCGAAGGAATGCTGATCAGATTGTCTTTATCAATAGTATATGCGATAGGTTGTTCTTTGTTATGATAAAATGCCATTTTGTAAAGAGAAGGCAGAAACAACCAGTGATGCGCAAAATTGGTCCATGCATCATTAAACGGCACTGCCGATACAAAAAGGTAGCCTTTACCCTGGGGTACCATAGATAAAAGCGGGTCACCATTATTGAGCGAAAGAAGCGGCCTTGACCGTGCATTGCCTGATTTCTGTACCTGGAAATATTTGTTTGCTTTGGGCATAGAGACATTCCTTGGCATATCCTCAATAATATTGGCAAAGAAAGGTTCCTGTTTGTCTAAAGGTGCAAAACCCACACTATCCGTTTTGGCGCCAACAAAGCCATATGCGGCGCATAATGTCAAAAAGCTACCATAACTTTCAATATTGATGTCTTTGGAGGAAGGTATCACCAGCACATTCCCATTCTTTTCCATATAAGTTTTCAGACTTGCTGCCAGTCCGCTCGAAATTTCAGGCAATTCGTTGAGGACAATAAAATTGTATCGGTCAAATGATGAAAAATCCACATTTCCTGTCAATACATTATGAAGGAGAAAGGATCTTTCCGCTCCAAAAGCTGAACTGATGTTTTTATTTGAATCTATACCATTGATGACCAGGATGGGAATGGAATTGGTGACACTGTAATTGAAGTAATACTTGTCATCAAAAGTGATAGGGTAATCATCAATAGATACCGTTCCATTATTAATACCGCTGTCTGATATGGTATAATTCAAAGGCACAACCACACTGCCCTGTTCAGGAATGCTGAAATTGGCGAGCGCTTTGGCCTTACCATTGATATCAAGGTTCAGGGTATGATCGCTGATGGCATGGTCGCCGCTGTTTACGATTTTTACATTCAGGGTATTTTTCTGGTTCATTTGCCAGATAGGCGATTCGAACCAGACCGAATCTATATATATGTTATCATGTGTAGAAGCCTGAACGGGAACAAAATTGAAGTGGACAGTGCTGTCATTTTTCAATGCTGACAAATCGGCCATGTTTTGTTGAAAATCACTGATCAGGTAAGCTTCGTGGTTGCCGGGATCCACCTTTCTGAAACTCTCTTTCATCCTGCCTGAAATATCAGAAACTTTGCGAAAAGCAGGGCTAAGGTTGATGTCTGATAGCATTTTCAAAAACTCGGTCCTGTTCACCCATCGCTGATGTTTGATTTCAAAATCATTGGTAACCAGGTTATAGCCATCGCCTTCTTTATAGCCGGAGGCTATTTCGCCGGCGTATTTTTTAGCAGACTGTAACAGTTCTCCATCCGAACCGGTGTTTCCCATACTGAAGGAATTGTCAATATATACGCTTACATATTTTTTGCCTGGGTTGAGCCCGCCATGCAAAGCGTTTTTCTTAGGGATAAAAGGATGTGCGAAGGCAAAAACTATTGCTGCCAAGGCAAGCATGCGCAGGATAAGAAGCAGCAAATGACGGAGTTTGTTCCTTGATTTCTGCTCCTGTTGCAGATCGGTAAGGAACCTGACATTAGTAAAAAAGATCTTCTTATACCTCCTGAAATTGAAGAGGTGAATGATGATGGGAATGGCAAGAGCCGATAAAGCAAAAAGAAATGAGGGATATAGAAACTGCATGTATGGAGCGGGACCTTTCTTTACAAAATTTGTTTAGTGGTACAAATTACGTGCTAAACAGGATATAATGGGAAGATATTGTGAAAGAAAGTGAAAAGACGGAGCATTTATCTCCCAATGTTGCCAACTTTCCAAAAGTTGTCAACTTTCAATCCACCCCTACCGCAAACTTCCTCAACATATCCAAAGCGCTCATGGCAAACAAATGAATATTTTCTATCCGGTTCCGACGGAACTGAAATGAGCTAATTATCATATTATCCTTATTCCCAACACCAATCCAGACCAGGCCAACAGGTTTGCCATCTGTGTCTCCGGTTGGTCCGGCAATTCCGGTAGTCACCACCGCATAAGTTGTATTGAATTTTTTCAGGCATCCACTCACCATTTCACGGCAGGTTTCTTCGCTCACGGCCCCGAATTTTTCTAAGGTTGATTCCGAGACGCCAAATTCTTTGGTTTTTACTTCATTGGCATAAGAAATAATACTTCCTAGGTAATAATCAGAACTACCTGAAACAGATGTGATCAAATGTGCGAGGTAACCTCCCGTGCAACTCTCAGCCGTTGAAACAGTTGCCTGTTCCTCCCTCAGTATCTTACCGATATAGGTAGAAATGCCTTCATCCCCTTCGGCATAAATATATTTCCCTGCTTTGCTTAGTATTTGTTCTTTGAAGTTATTGATATTGTTTTCGATCTTCGTACTATCATCCCCTGAACCAATGATCTGCAAACGAATGGTTCCCATGGAGGGCAGATATGCCAATTTATATTGCTCATTTTCGTTAGAGGCAGCTTCAATCTGGTTTTCAACTTCAACCAGTTTCATAGCAAGATCACTTTCAGGGATGCCGATGACTTGTAAAATAATTCTCGAGATTTTCCCGGAGCCAAATTGCTCGACGATTCTTGGAAGCAGAATCTTTTCAAACATGTGTCTCATTTCTGACGGTACCCCGGGCAGTGTCACAAGCACTTTCTCTCCCTGTTCTATCCAGAAAATGGGGGCCGTCCCAACATCATTTCTTACGATTTCCGCATTAGACGGAACCATAGCCTGGTCGCTGTTGAGGGTATTGAGGGGCCTTCCGCTGCGGGTATATCTGTCCGTCAGATCATCATAAATTGCCTGATCGAAAACGAGCTCTGTATTGAAATAAGAAACAATTGCTGTTTTAGTTACATCATCTCTTGTAGGCCCTAATCCACCGGAACTGATGACTATATCTGCTTTGGTAAAAAGATATTTAATCCCCTCTTTGATTGCTTGTTCTGTATCAGCTACCGCTAAAATATGAGCAACTGAAATATTGTTTTCAAACAACAACCTCGCTGCAAAAGAAGAATTGGTATCCTGTACGTTACCGCTTAATATTTCATCACCTATGACGAGTATGGCTGCTTTCATTTTGTAAATATATCGCAATTTAAAATAATTGGGGATGTTGTCATTTCGACGCAGGAGAAATCTCCTTTATTTATATTTCGAACGCAGTGAGAAATCTGATAGGAGCGTAATATATTAATAGAAAATTTAAAAACCCTCTCGGATTTTAGCTTTGCCTCTATCAGATTTCTCGTTTCACTCGAAATGATAGTTCGAGATTTCTCCTAACGTCGAAATGACAAAATGGTAATTGCCCTAACTTGCGAGTTCTATGACAAAACTCTTCATTACAGGCATAGGCACTGACATTGGCAAGACAGTTGTTTCTGCAATATTAGTCGAAAAGCTAAAGGCAGATTATTGGAAACCAGTCCAATCTGGTGAATTGGATCATTCTGATACGATGAAGGTGAAAGCTTTGGTCAGCAATCCTGTTTCGGTATTTCATCCCGAATCTTACCGCCTGAATACACCTTTATCCCCCCACCATTCCGCAAAAATTGATGGTATAAAGATTGATCCTTCAAAAATTATTCTTCCTGAAACGTCTAATGAATATCTTGTCATTGAAGGTGCCGGCGGACTCATGGTCCCATTAAATTCTGAGTATATGGTCATTGACCTTGCGAAAGATTTAAAAGCGGAACTCATCCTTGTATCAAAAGCCTACCTGGGGAGCATCAATCATACGCTTCTTTCTATAGAGGCCATAAAGCAAAGAGAACTACCTTTGCGCGGTATTATTTTTAATGGGAATCCGAACATTGAATCTGAACAAGTGATCCTTGAATATTCCGGAGTAAAATGTATCGGAAGGATACCCGAAACTGCAAACCTCGACAAAAAATTTGTTTCGGATTGCGGCAACTTAATTGATATTTGAAATGACCCTTTCTGAAAGAGACCGATCGATTATCTGGCATCCATACACCCAGGCGCTTGGGGCAAATCCTCCAATCGGAATTGTACGTGGCGAAGGAACTTATCTTATTGCCGAAGATGGGCGGCGCTATTTAGATATGATCTCGTCCTGGTGGGTGAACCTGCATGGCCATGCACATCCTTATATAACCCAAAAGGTTAGCGAACAGTTATCAATCCTCGAACATGCCATTTTCGCAGGCTTTACTCATGAGCCCGCTATAAAGCTTGCCGAAATGTTGCTGCATGTTTTGCCTGCCAATATGGGGAGGATATTTTATTCGGATAATGGCTCTACTGCCGTAGAAGTAGGGCTAAAAATGGGCGTTCAATATTGGGATAATCTTGGGCTTAAAAAAACAAAGATCATTGCATTTAGAAATGGTTATCATGGCGATACATTTGGTGCAATGGCAGTAGGGGATAGAAGCGTTTTTACCCAGGCTTTTCATGACATGCTTTTTGAGGTGGTCTTTATTGATGTTCCGGTTTCGGGACATGAGCATGAAGCTATAAGACAGTTGAAGGAACTGGTTTCTGGCAAAGAGGATATAGCTGCTTTTATTTTTGAACCATTGGTTCAGGGAACAGCCGGCATGATCATGTATAAGGCTGAACCTTTGGATGAAATGCTAAGGATTTGCAAAGCGAATAACATCCTCACCATTGCCGATGAAGTGATGACAGGTTTTGGCCGGACAGGAAAACTGTTTGCCATGGATTATCTTGAAAACCAACCTGACATCATCTGTTTATCGAAGGGCATTACCGGGGGAACCATGCCACTCGGGGTAACCGCCTGCACAAATGAAATTTATAATGCATTTCTGTCCGAAGACCGAAGCAAAGCCTTGTTTCATGGACATTCATACACGGCAAACCCAACTGCCTGTGCAGCCGCTATTGCCAGCATGGAACTGTTGCTAAACACTGAATGCCAGAGCCAGCTTTTGATGATTGATAATGCCCATAAAGCGTTCAGGGAACAGATCAGGGAGCATAAAATAGTTATAAACGAACGATCGTTAGGAACAATTCTTGCCATAGAACTCAATATTGGAAATGGCACCTCTTACTTCAACAATATGCGGGATTATCTTTACGGTTTCTTCTTGGATAGGAACATCTTAATGCGCCCCCTGGGAAATATCATTTATGTATTGCCGCCATATTGTGTTACGGAAGAACAATTGAAAACCACCTATTCAGCAATAGAAGAGCTACTTGACACATTAGCCCAAAACAACTCATGAACGATAAACTCAAAAAAATCATATCTACTGTCATTAAAAATGATAAACAACACGCACGCTGGTTGAATACCCTGAGCATGATGGAAAATACGGGCGCCCGGAAGATATCCGCATCAGAGCATAAGAACCATGTAACGCTGATGATCCTGAAACATGCCGCAGAAGAAGCCCGCCATGCCTTTTACCTGAAAAAGCAGATCAGTAAAGTAGCGCAAATCAATCAGTTCAATAATTACAGCCCGGCTACATTGTTGAGTCCTTTGACAAGCCTTCAATATCTCAACCGACTTGATGTAGAGCTGTGCCGTTATTTAAAAAATGATCTTAAAAAATCAGGACGCGACCTGGTGTACGGAGCTTATTTACTTGTGACTTATGCCATTGAAGTCAGGGCTGGGGAATTGTATCCCATCTACCAGGAAATACTGGATGCCAATCATTCCAAAGTAAATGTCAAATCAATCATTGCAGAAGAAGAAACCCATCTTGAAGAAATGCTTCACCAGATGAAATCTTTTTTCGGGGATACCTGGAATGAGGCTGCTCAATATTCCGAAAATGTGGAGAGAAAGTATTTTGAGGAATGGCTCGATAAACTTACCAATGACCAGTTAACCAAATAGCCTCTTTAATGCATTGGATTCCTGGCATTTTTCAATTTGAAACCTTTACGATCAGAAAATGTTTCTTTGGTTTGTCATACATAACACACACTGAAACCGAAAAATAAATGGAAATAGGAATAGATAGTTTCGCTGCAGCGGAGCTGGATAATAACAGCATTAATGCTGCAAACAGCATGAAAGCAATGGGGCAATTACTAGATAGGATGGAACATGCGGATCATTCAGGTCTCGATGTATTTGGCATTGGCGAGCACCACCGCAAAGAATTTCTGGATTCGGCACCTGCATTGATCCTTTCTGCTGCTGCCGCCAGGACCAAACGCATCAAACTTACCAGTGCTGTAACGGTGCTTAGTGCAGCAGATCCGGTGAGGGTATTTCAGAATTTCGCGACCCTGGATTTAATTTCTGAAGGTCGTGCAGAAATGGTGGTCGGGCGTGGATCTTTCACAGAAGCTTTTCCTCTATTTGGTTATGATTTACAAGACTATGATGAATTATTTGCAGAAAAACTGGAACTGCTTTTAAATATTCGTGACCATGAATTAGTGAATTGGTCAGGCAAATTTCGTCCGGCCCTACGGAACCAGGCCATCTATCCTCGTCCGTTGCAAGATCCTTTCCCGATTTGGCTGGGCGTGGGTGGCACACCGGAATCATTTGTAAGGGCCGGATTATTAGGCATGCCGCTGATGGTCGCCATAATAGGTGGTGATACACATCGTTTTGCACCATTGGTAAACTTATATCGCCAGGCAGGAAAAGAGGCGGGACATGCTCCTGAAAAACTGAAGGTTGGATTACATTCACTTGGATATGTTTCAGAAACAACGGAGCAGGCTGTTGAAGAATATTATCCCGGTTATGCAGAAACATTTACAAGAATCGGCAAAGAACGTGGCTGGCCACCCGTAACCCGCGAACGCTTTGAGGCGCAAAGAGGACCACTTGGAGCTTATTTGGTTGGTGGCCCTGAAGAGGTAGCGGAGAAAATATTAAGACACAGTAAAGCGCTTGGTGGCATTTCGAGGCTTACGTTTCAGATGGATAATGCCGCTTTATCCCATGAGAAATTAATGCAGTCCATTGAACTCATCGGGAAAAGAGTTGCTCCATTGGTTAATAAAGAGATTCCCGAACTTGTATGAATTTAGTCTCGCTTCTGTATTCTGACAAATGTCAATCTAAATCAAGTATTTTACGAATTAAAATGGAATCAGGATCATAAGTGCCAACAATAAAGAAAACATTACCGGTTCTGAATATGTCTTGTGCTTCTTGCGCAGTCAGTGTCCAGACAATTCTATCTGCACAGCGGGGGGTGGTAAATGACGATGTAAGCTACGCCAATAATTCTGTAAATATTGAATTCGATCCGGCTATTACCACACTTCAAAAGCTAAAGAGTGCGGTTCAGGGAATTGGGTATGATCTCATGATTGAAGATAGCGAAGATGCGAAGGCCTCATTGGAAGCTGCCCAACATGATAATTATAAGTCATTGCAAATCAAAACTATTGGCGCAGTATCTCTTTCAGTTCCTTTGGTTGTCATAAGTATGTTCCTGATTCATATACCTTATGCTGATTATATCATGTGGGTCCTGGCAACACCTGCAGTATTTATTTTTGGAAGACAGTTTTTTATTGGAGCTTATAAACAAGCCAGGCATTTTTCCGCCAATATGGACACCCTTGTGGCGCTCAGCACCGGGATCGCTTATTTATTTAGTGTTTTTAACACCTTATTCCCTAAATTCTGGACAAGCAGAGGTCTTGAAACGAGCGTTTATTTTGAAGCAGCATCAGTAGTTATTTCATTTATTTTGCTTGGCAAGCTGCTTGAAGAAAAAGCCAAAGGCAATACTTCTTCAGCCATAAAAAAACTGATGGGTTTGCAACCAAATACGGTTACAATTATACACGAAGGAGGCCATCAGATGGAAATTCCTTTGGTTCAGGTTATGGCAGGGAATATACTATTGGTAAAACCCGGCGATAAAATTCCAGTGGATGGAATTGTAAATCAAGGTAGTTCTTTCGTGGATGAAAGCACTATAACAGGAGAACCAATACCCGTTGAAAAAGCAATAAACGACAAGGTATTTGCCGGAACCATCAATCAAAAAGGAAGTTTTCAGATTCGGGCAGAAAAAGTAGGAGGGGATACCCTTCTTTCCCAGATCATTAAGATGGTTCAGGAAGCTCAGGGTAGCAAAGCTCCGGTACAAAAACTCGTGGATAAAATCGCGGGAGTATTTGTGCCAGTTGTAATGGGAATCGCGGTATTAAGCATGATTGTCTGGATGCTTTTAGGCGGCGCTAATGGACTCACCCATGGACTTTTGGCAATGGTAACTGTTTTGGTTATTGCCTGCCCTTGCGCGCTTGGGCTTGCAACTCCCACTGCCATCATGGTTGGCATTGGCAAAGGTGCTGAAAATGGAATTCTCATCAAAGATGCTGAAAGTCTTGAGTTAGCGACTAAAATAAATGCTGTGGTTTTAGACAAAACAGGGACTATTACGGAAGGTAAACCTATCGTTCGGGAAATTGTATGGACTGACAATGATCATACAAGTACGGATATTCTGAGAAACATTGAAAGACTATCAGAGCATCCATTGGCAGAAGCCATTGTTCAATATTTACCCGATGGGAAAAATATTGAAATTCAAAATTTTGAAAGCATTACTGGTTTTGGGGCAAAAGCAACTGTAGATGGCACGGAATATTACGTCGGCAATCTTAATCTTTTGCGTGAGAAAGGGATCATCATAGATGCAGCCATTTCTTATGGAGCGAATAAATGGCAAAGTACGGCACAGACGATAATTTACTTTTCAAATGACAAAATCTGTCTGGCTGTCATGGCCATTGGTGATAAAGTTAAGCCAAGTTCGAAGCTGGCTGTGAAGAAATTGCAAGATTCAGGTATTAAGGTTTATATGCTTACTGGTGACAATGAGAATACAGCCAAAGCCATTGCCGCAGAGGTAGGTATTATTAATTATATGTCAGGAATTTTGCCTGCTGATAAGAGCCAATTTGTCAAGGAATTGCAACAAAAAGGAAAAGTTGTCGCCATGGTTGGTGATGGTATAAATGACAGTGCTGCGCTGGCACAGGCTGATGTAAGTATTGCCATGGGAAAGGGAAGTGATATCGCAATGGATGTAGCAAAAATGACCATTATCTCTTCTGATCTGAATAAAATACCACAAGCCATAAAACTTTCTGCCAGAACAGTTGCCACCATACGGCAAAACCTGTTTTGGGCATTTATCTATAACCTGATTGGGATACCGATTGCGGCAGGGATTTTATACCCGATTAACGGATTTTTGTTAAGTCCCATGATTGCGGGTGCTGCCATGGCATTGAGCAGTATAAGTGTGGTAAGCAATAGCTTACGCCTGAAATTGAAAACGTTAGAATAACTAAATCATGAAAACATTAAAATTCAAAAGCAATATAAACTGTGATGCTTGCATCGTAAAAGTTACCGATACACTGGATAAAGTAGTTGGCAAGGAACACTGGAAAGTAGATATCACAAACCCTGAAAAAATCCTGACTATGGAAACAGAAAATGTTACAGAGAAAGAACTTAATGATGAATTAGGGAAAGTGGGCTATAAGGTTTCGTTAATCCGGAATTAGTCGAACTCCTTAAAAATGAAATTACAAGTTCTCCATTTCATTTGCTTTAATCTTTAAAACTTCCAGCAACGTATCGATCGTTTTCAGATGCGTTCTGAAAGACAAAACTGCGAGTCGCAAAGTAAAATGTCCGTCAAGAAGGGTAGAAGAGATGAATACCCTGCCATCTCTTTGAACGGCATCTATTAATTTTTTATTGAAAGCATCTGCATCTCCTTTTTTGGGAATATAGCGATAAGTAACAACAGATAATTCGGGCTCCGGCCCGACAACAAAACCCGGTATTTTCTGAATCTCTTCATAGAAATACCTGGCCAGCAAAAGTTTTTCTTCCAAAGCTGCTCTGAATGGTTTTAGTCCATGCAATTTGAGCGGCAGCCAAAGCCGTAAACCCCGGAAATGCTTGGTAAGTTCGGGGGATAAGTCCGCAGGCGAATATTCATCTGTAGATTCAAGGGCATCCTGCATATAATTGGCCTGGTATTGATGGGCTTTGTTGAGGGCGTGAACATCTTTAACAAGCACGACCCCAAGTCCGTAAGGAAGAAACAAACCCTTATGCGGGTCCATGACAACCGAATCAGACATTTCAATTCCTTTCATGATTTCCTTACCATATTCCGTGAGCAGAAAAAATCCACCATAGGCCGCATCTATATGATACCATAGCTCGCGCGAGCGAGCTATTTTCCCGATTTCTTCCAAAGGATCAACAGCACCCACATCTGTCGTTCCGGCTGAAGCGATAACCATAAAAGGTATTAATCCTGCTTCTTTATCAGATTGAATAATTTTTTCCAAATCTTCCGGGATCATCCTGAATTGAGAATCCAATGGAATTTGTCTTTGAACACATTCATGTAATCCGGCAATTCTAATAGCCTTATCAATACAATGATGAGCCTGTGATGACAAATAAATAACCGTTTTCTCAATATCTTTTGCCTTAATATTGTGCGCTTCTCTCGCAGCAACAATAGCAGATAAATTTGCAATGCTACCTCCGGAAGCAAGATTTCCTGATGCTGAAGATGGATAACCTACCAGATCAGCCATCCAACGAACCAACATATTTTCCATACGAACAGAGCCAGGTGAGGCGAAAAATATCCCGGCGTAGCGGTTGGTAATATCCGCCAGGTAATCGCCAAGGGCAGAATAATAAATGCCTCCACCAGGGATATATCCCAGGTGACCTCCGGATGCAGGGTTTAGTCCAGGCGTATCAACGTTTTCAAGAAGCAGTTCCAGGAGGGTTTCAATCCCTGCAGGGTCTTCATTTATAGGAGATTCCAGGAGGCCAGAACCTTTATTTTCAGTAAAAACATATGCTTTCAATTCGTCGATTTCATCCAGAAAATCTTCACCATACTGTACTACTTTGTCCCGGACATCTGATCGTTCACCGGAATTGGGTTCAAGTGACTTTGAGATAGCCTCCAGTGCTCGTATTTTCCCTTTCATGGTGAGGCAAATTTAAGACTTGTGTGGCCAATAAAGGGAAAATTGAAAACATTCCGGGATTAAAAACTGAATGATTCAAGAGTAAAATAAATTTACTCAATAATTTTCATTGTTTTTAGAATCAATATAACAGGCCTCTTTAATCAGTATCTTGTTGCCTATATATATATCATCTATCAAGCCGGCATATTTTACTACAATTTCATCGTCAGACAGTATAGGCTTGCCATCCGCAAACAATGATTCATCATTAATAATGACTCCTCGTTGTATCCGATCAGGCCTGTAGTCCAATTCACCATTAACCAATCGCATACATCCTGTTAAACAACTTCCGAATTCGTCAGTATTTCCGGGGCACATACATCTTTCAATTTGAGATCCCTGGAAGCCATGATCAGAAAAAAGTTTTGAATTCGGGAATATTAAAGCAAGAGGATAATATTTTTCGTTGCCTGTAACGACTATGTATTGGATATAACGGCAATTCAATTTCATGATGTTGTTGAATTCTTCCGGGTCAACAATATCATCATTAGCCAATCGGACAATTCTGTCTCCTGGAGGAAGTATGTTCACATCGAAGGTGTAGTTTATATTGTACACGATATTTAAGGTTTAATATTTAATACAAACGACTTCTAAAACATTGCAAATGAACCTCTATTAATAAAAAAAAGGAATGATGCAAATCATGAATATGAATGATTCTGGTCATCTTGTATAGAGCGTACAAGTGCAAGGATGTATTGGATATAAAACAAAAATCGCTTTCGAAATTATTTCGGAAGCGATTGATGATTCTGTGACCCCGGAGAGGCTCGAACTCTCGACCCGCTGATTAAGAGTCAGCTGCTCTACCAACTGAGCTACGGAGTCATTATTAATTTTTTCGAACCGCAAAGGTTAAATGAAATTAGAAATTTTTAGCCAATACCTTGAAAAAAAATAGTGAATGGAGCGATAAATATTCACAAATCCCCTCAGAATCAACTCTGGAGGTTAATGTCTCAAACATATCCTGTTTTGTAGTAACTTAGCCCTAAAAAGCAACTATGCCTTGCAAAAAGCGCAATGCGGTTAGATACATCAGTTTACTGGTTTTTCAATTAGTTGCTCTTCCTTTTTTCTTGTCAGCCCAGCAAAAAATAACCAGCCCGGTTAAGATAAACTTGCCCAAAATTGAGGGTTTCATAGAAAATCAGGGTCAACTAACTAACTCAGACCAGGATCCTGTAAACAAGATCAATTTCTATTGTTTACAAGGAAGTGCATCCATATATTCCACTACAACCAAACTTAGTTTTGTGTTTTCAAAAAAAGTCCTCGATTCTACGAATAAGGATATCAATGGCATACGGGCAAAGCACAATATCCTAACTGAGACTGGCCGGATGGAAATGCTTTTTATAGGAGCGAACCAACATTCTAAAGTTCTTACTGAAGAACAAAGTAAGGTTTATGTCAATTCTTATCTGACAAATGGCATGGATGGGATAACAAGAGCAAGGGTATTTAAAAAAATAACTTATCGAGACATTTACCCAAAAATTGATCTGGTATTGATTTACGAGGAAAATAGTTTGCGATACGAATTCGTGGTAAAGCCAGGAGGCAAGGTCTCAGATATCAAGATCCGGTGGACTGGCACAAGCGGGATAAAAAGCATTGAAAAAGGTGGATTTGTATACCAGAATACCTTAGGTTCAATAACCGAAGAAGTGCCGTTTTCTTATACTTCCGAAGGGAAACGGGTTGGAAGTAGTTCTGTTGTTGATGACAATGAAATCAGGTTTGAAACAGATAAATACGATACCAGTAAAACTTTAACCATAGACCCTACTTTAACCTGGGCGACTTACTATGGTGGACCCGGAGAAGAATATGCTGATAACGCATCGGCTTGTAATGTGGCTACTGATACGGCAGGAAACGTGTGTGTTGCTTATATTACAGAGAGTGGTACCGGCATTGCTACATCGGGAGCTTACCAGACAACATTCACAGGCAATAATTCACCTTTTGTCGTAAAATTCGATTCATCGGGTCATTTACTTTGGGCTACTTATTTTGGAGGCACACTTACCGGCTCTTCCGAAGATAATTATGGATGCAATATAGCGGCTGACATAAGTGGAAATATATTTATTTCAGGAAGTACCATGGATACTTTGCGTATAGCAACCAATGGTGCCTGGCAAACTAAAAATGCCGGTGGATGGGATGTCTTTCTCGCAAAATTCAATCCTGAAGGAAACCTGATATGGTCAACTTATTATGGTGGGCCATCGGGTGAATATGGTTTAGGTATGAAAATAGGTCAAAACGGGGACCCTTTCCTGGCGGGATGGACATTCAGCAGTACCGGGATAGCCACTAAAGGGGCATTTCAAACCAATAATAATGGTAACGGAGAAGCTTTTGCAGCGGATTTCTCTTCACAAGGAAAGTTGAAGTGGGCAACCTATTTTGGCGGAACCTCACAAAATGAAGGAATGTGTATTGCAGTTGATAATAATGGAAACATAGATTTGGCAGGATTAACCAATAGTACTGGCATAGCCACAACAAGTGCATATCAGACTTCTTATGCCGGCGGCTTTGCAGATGCTTTTCTAGTCCAGTTCGATTTTAATGGTGCAAGGAATTGGGCAACCTATTTTGGAGGTCCTGGCTATGATTATGCAATTGGATTAAGTGCGGACAAGAATGGTAATGTTTTTATGACCGGCTATACTAATAGTTCAGCTGAAATAGCAAGTTCCGGAGCACACCAAACCAAATTGGGAGGTAGCGCTAATGCTTTTCTTGCAAAATTTTCAGGTTCAGGAGCACTGGATTGGTCAAGCTACTATGGCGGCAACAATCTTACAGAAGGCACGAATCTGGCAACAGACAGTTGCGGATTTGAATATATGACCGGTTTTACGGAAAGCGATACTGGGATTGCCACATCAGGCGGTTATCAATCAACTCCTTCATCCTCTAATTCTCATGCATACCTCTCAAAGTTTAGTCCAGACGGGGAGTTGGTTTATAGCACTTATTACGAAGGTAATGGCGCTGAAACCGGATTTGGGATTGCATTGGATAATAAAAAGGATATTTACATATCAGGGCAAACAACCAGCAGTTCTGGTATTGCCACATCAAACGGATATCAAACAAATTATGGCGGTAATGGAGATGTTTTTTTGGCAAAGTTCAGGCAAATACCTCCTTTTATATCTGCGGGAATTGCTCAAACAATCCATTGTCCAGGTGACTCTGCTATATTAGGTAGCCCGGCTATAAGCAAAACGGAATATTCATGGACGAGTAAGCCCCCTGGATTTGCTTCAAATGCATCCAATCCTGTTGTTAAACCGAAATTAACAACAACTTATTATTTAAGAGCTTATCCCTATAATGATTGTCCGATATATGACTCGGTTATTGTAACTGTAATTCCATTTTTATCAATAAATCCTGTGAAGTCTAGAGGTATTTGTCCAGGAGATTCATTGAAGCTTGGCAATTCAGGTTTCTATGGATATTCTTATTCATGGACCAGTAACCAAACAGGATTCAATTCAGTAAGCCCCGATCCATATGTTTCGCCTACAGATTCGACTTACTACTATCTGACTGAAACCAATAATACAACCGGATGTATTTTGAAAGATACCGAGCTGGTATTTATCAACCCTATACCAAAACCATCAACCGGTAGCAATCAAACAATTTGCCAGGGACAAAATGTTCAAATCGGATATACCGGTGCAGGAGGGGATAAATACTCCTGGGCAAGTAATCCTGCAGGGTTTAAATCAGGCATTTCAAATCCAATTGTGAGCCCTTTTTATACAACAACATATACGATTTCAGAAACCAATATATCTGGCTGCATCGCATCTAATTCTGTTCGGATTGTTGTAAATCCGATTCCGTCGGATCCGAAAATGCCGAAAACAGATTCAATTTGTGGAGGACAACCTGCTTCACTTTTTTTTAATCCCCCAAAAGGGGCCATTTATAACTGGAGCAGCATACCTTCCGGATATTCTTCAACCGATAGTATAATAAGTGTTTCTCCAAAAGCAAATACAGATTATGTTCTTCATGAGGTATTTCCAGCGACCGGGTGTGAGAGGCAGGATACAGAAAAAGTCATTGTAATACCTGTGCCGACTCCATCCATCCGGGGTGACACAGTTCTTTGCGGTGAGGGGTCACAAATTATTACATATACAGTAGCTTACAAGCAAGGTGATATTTATATCTGGTCAGCGTATGACGGAACTATTCGCTTTGGACAGGGAACAACGCAGCCTGGGATAACTTTGAATCGTTATGGGATAGATACGATCTCTTTAGTTGAAATATCGCAACATGGTTGTTACGGAGTTTCAACATTGAAGGTAACAGTTAATACACTACCGCAGGCAGGACTTATATACAAAAGGGAAGCCTGCCAGTTTGAGAATATCAGTTTTAAAGATTCTAGTTCAAATACGGTTAGAGAAACCATTGATTTCGGAGATGGCAGTCCTGTAAGAATATTACCAAGTCCATTTTTTGGGCTAAGCCATACCTATCTCAAGTCTGGAAATTATATCATGACCCAGGTAGTGTACTCAGACCAGGGATGTCCGGGGGGAAATTATTACAAGATCACAATAGACTCCGTACCTGGTTTGAACTGGATTATTGAAGCAGATACAGGCAGAAGTATTATTTTCAATGAAAATGATACTGAATATGCCTCTTACGCCTGGAATTTTGGAGATGGCGATTCAACTCATTCAAAAACCGGCATTCATTCTTATCTTCGGAATGGGGATTATAATTTAAACCTCTTAGTCACTTCAGATAAAGGCTGCTCTGTCTTTTTTGATTCTACCATTCATATTAACCTTATTTATTCAAAAAATTCAGTCTGGGCTTACCCCAATCCTTTTACAGACGAAATATCACTTGAATACACATTATCCGAAAATTCTCATGTAACAATGGAGCTTAATGATGCCATTGGCAGGAAATTGGGGAATTTGTTTGATGAACATCAATCTAACGGGAAGTATAATGTCTCTTTTGGAGCAATTTTCCAGACCCTCCCTCCATCTGTGTATTTTGTTAAAGTTTTAATTAACAATCAGGTTTTTATAGAAAAGGTTGTCAAAACACAGTGACCGTTTCTTTGGATCGTGTCATTTAACAATAAGATAATATTCCCAGGAAAGAATCAGGGATAATTGGCTTCATCTTTGTTTCAATTCTGCCCTTATGATGACTTTTCGTAAAAACAGTATCGCTTTCGCGATCATATCAATGGCGGTTATTCTTTCTGCCTGCAATTCCAAAACAAAGAAAACCTACACGGTTGAAGGCAGCCAGGATGTGCACAATTTTACCACGTCACCGGCTACGGAAAGATTAACGGATCCTCATGATAGCTTGCTTTACAGTTTTGTAACAGTGGGTTGCAACCGGATTGATAAAGACGATATTACCAAAGATAATCCCAGTACCGCCAATCTGGAAGAAATCAAAAAGACATTTGAGGAAGTGGCAAATATGAAACCCTTACCTGATTATTTTTTCTTTACCGGGGATATGGTTTACGGGTATGCAAAATTTGATACCGCAAAGCTTGCCAAAGAACTCACGGGCTGGCGAACATTGTATGAAAGCTCAGCACTTGCCAAAACAGGAATTAAGATGGTTGCATTGCCAGGCAACCACGAAATGTTGATATCCAAAAAGACCAATACGGGAATGGCAGAAGAAAATATATGGAACAGGATCATGTCGCCCTTTATTTATGGGAGCAATGGGCCTAAAAGAGGTGGCAAGGACAGCCTTGATGCTGATGAAAGCCGGCTGGATTATTCATTTGACTTTAGGGGCTCACATTTTATCATTCTCAACACAGACGCGATGGGCCAGGAATGTAAGGGGCCTGTTTATTGGATTGATGATGACCTAACTTCGGAACAAGCCAAAAATCCGCAACATACTTTTGTGTTTTCACATATCCCGGCTTATGGCGCACCTGAAATGAATGGCCCCGGAGAACAGCTTCAAAATGATTCTACATTCTGGGACGTACTTGAAAAACATCATGTAGATGCCATGTTTTCGGCACATAACCATGTTTATTGCAGGCTATTGCCGCACAAAGGCAAAACAACCATGCTTATTGCGGGTAATGGTGGCAGCCCTCTTAATGAGCATTGCACGGATGCCCAGAAATTCTATGGCTATACTTTGGTAAAGGTTTACAAGAGTGGCAAAGTGCTTTGTTATAGCTACGGACGTCCAGTTCCTAAAGGCGGATATATGGCACCCGTAGATGGCCCAACTATTTGCAAAGATTCTGCAAATATTTCCTGGGGGGCGAATTAAACTTTTGCATCTTTCAAAAGTCTGTATTTAAAAGAAGGAAAAAGTCTGCAATTACTTATCATTTGTTAAGATAATACACTGTGATAAATAATTAAGATAGTTTTTTATATCTTTGTTAACAGGTAACTATAGGTAATAAGCAATTTTTTTTTCGTGAGCAATTCTAAACTAACGCGTGTTATTGTCATCACATTCAGCCTGGTATTATTGGGCAGTCTTATCTATAACTATCGTTATGTGAATGATATAAATAGAAATTATAATGATATTGTTGCCAAAGAGTCAAAAGAGTTCCAGGCGTTTGAAAGCATTACATTTGAATCATCATCCATCCAACGGGCATTATTAAATATCGCTATTGTTGCACCACCTGAATACAGACAATGGGAAAATATGATTGATCAAAGCCAGGCAAAAATAGACCAGGAGTTCAATATTCTTAAGCAGCTTGCGGATAGCCCTGACGAAAAGAATGCCATTAACCAATTGAAGTCGTCTTATTCCAATTATAAAAAGGATTATTTGAGGCTGGATGTACTGCTTTTGGCTGAGAATTTTAAAGGGACATTGCAAGATGAAAAAATCAAGGAAATAGGGATTACCTACGAATCCTATATGAAGCAGCAGGAAAATCAATTGGCTTTTTTCAGACAAAGAGCAGAAGATAAGAGTACAAACCTAAGGGCGAGTTCCAATCGGACTTCAACCGTATTACTAGTTGTTGGTACATTGCCTTACACCATACTTGCCTGTACCCTTTTGATATCTTTCATTGTCCTGATGCTGCTTGGCAGTACAACCAGATGGTTTAATCATCAGGAATATTATTGATATTTATGAGCAATCAGGAAAATAATAACAATCTCACTTCCTTCAGTGACCACCTTGATGCACAATATGGCAAGGTTGGTACGCCCGAAAGGGAAAAGTTTGAAGAAGGCTTTGAAGCATTCAAATTAGGTGTCATGCTAAAGTTCCACCCCCTACCCCCCGCCAGCGGGGGACAGCCTTTAACTTTCTGTGTCGCTTTAATCCAACATTTTAGCTCCTTTCATTTTTTTTGATAGACAGAGTGATAATGTCTGAAGACCTAAAATGGTGATAAATGCTGTCCCCCGCTGGCGGGGGTAGGGGGTGGGAATCCGAAAGAGAATCAATTATCTGTAAATCCAGCAATAGTATAAAAATCAGCGATTATTGAATTCTCAATTAAATTCAGGGGTGATGCGAACATGGGTAAGTTAGATGGAATGTATATAGGTGGACACCAGCCATTTTCTAATATTTTGTAATCTAAATCGAAAAGACCTTTTAACAAAGATGGTTCTATTTTTGAAATTGCACTAACGAACCTGTGCCAAGTAAACTCATGAACAATTGCTAATTTTCCTTGAATGAAACCTATTTCCATCGGTTCAGGTCTTATTTTTCTTCCAGATTCCTTATGCAAATACTTTTCTAAAATAGATTTACTACTCCCAAATACAAATCTGTGGGCTAAATCGCCAATTGCTTCATTAAATCCTTGATGGTTATTGTGTTCAAGATTGAAATAATAAATATTAGGTTTCCATACTCCATTAATGAATGTGGCCAGTTTTCCACGGTCTCTGGGAACTATTTGGAGAATATGATTTTTCGTCAATGGTATTGCAATTCCTTTATCACTTGTTCTTGAATTTATAAAAAAACAATATCCTAAATCATTAGTTATTAGTTCATCTTCTCCGTTAATTCTACATACTCTCCATTCAGCTACCAAAATTGGTCCTAGTAATCTTTGTAACTCAAGGATGCGACTTGCATTTTGGAATTTCCCATAAGTAAAGCCCAAACTTTTCATCCTTTCATTAAAACGTATATTAAAATCGGGACTTCGTAGGAACAAACAAGCAATGAATGGTACAAGTGTCCTTGCCCA
>JABDEJ010000012.1 GCA_013287095.1 Bacteroidota bacterium
AGTGTGACTCCTGCCAATAACAATGATTCCATATACTATCATCTCATAGAGCCTTTGTCATCGCCGGGGTCTTCAATTCCTTATTACCCTTCACGATATGCCTACAACTTTCCGCTGGAATATGAAGGGTCTTCGCCAAATGATGCCAAACCAAAAGGTTTTCACTATGAACCCAATTCAGGGGAGTTGGATTTTACGCCGGAAGCGTATGACGAATCGTTAATATCCCTTCAGGCCGACGAATATGCAAAAGACACATCCGGCAAATGGTACCTGGCTGGCAGCACTGTTCGCAGCAACGTACTGGTATGCAGTTCTTTCAATGCTTCAAAGAATGACCCTGTATTTTCACTTGTTGGGCAAAGCACCACCGATACATTGATCGCCTGTGCGGGTAACGAGATTTCTTTCAACGTGAAAGCTTATGACGCAAGCGATGTCACAGACTCTCTTACAATGGGCGCGGTGAACGAAACCGGAGGAAGCATCAGCTATACAAATGGCGCCAACGCCGCGGCTTCATTTACATGGACACCCAAAAATTCGGACGTAAGCACAAAACCATACCATGTTATCATTACAGCTACGGACAATGTCGCCCCAGTTACGGACCAGATCCAGAATTCTTATTATATCCTGGTAAAGGATTCCATGCCCGCTGTTGTTATCAACCCTAAAGATAATGGCTGCGCCAGGTATTATTTCAATGCGAAAGTAAGCCCCGCAAACGGGCTTTTTTATGAATGGTATATTAACAACTCGATAGTCTCAAATGATACTTCATTTACATATACCTTTCCAAGGAACGGCACATATATTATTGACCTTCATCTTTCAAATGCATTGGGCTGTGCATGGGACTATTATGATACCGTGAAGATCACCATACTGCCCAATATTAAGGCAAGCGGGGGTGAGGAAATTTGTGAAGGGATATCCGCACTCCTCAGTGCAAAAGGAGGACTGCAATATAGCTGGCAACCTTCTGCCGGAATTGCTGTTGACACGGGCGCATACATAAACGTTACGCCTAAAACAACAACCCACTATTACGTTAGCGGCAATGACGCTAATGGCTGTAAAGCAATTGATAGCGCAACTATTATTGTGGACGCCATCAACCCGCACATCAATCCAGATACCACTATATGCCTCGGGCAGACAGCTTATATCAAAGGTTACATAAATGATGCTAAATCTTATAGTTGGGTTAACAATGCAGGCAACCTGATATCTGACAGCGCTGCCTTGTATTTCAAACTTGTTTCGGATACCCAATATCTTTATAATGTTGTTGACAATTTTGGCTGCACAAAAACAGTTTCAGGGCTTATCCGTTCTGATGCTGTCAAGCCAAACGTCATAGCAAAGGCAGTCTCGGTATGTTATGGAGACAGTGTTCAAATCAAGGCTTCTGGAGGTACGAGTTATAACTGGGCGCCAACGGTTGGCCTTTTAAAAGGATCGATGAATGCAGCAGCCTTTGTAAAACCCGGAGGTAATCAATATTATTACGTTTCCATCTCAGATAACATTGGTTGCGTAGCAGCAGATTCTGTCCAGGTCATCGTTTCAACCGTTTACCAGAAACCTACGCTGCAGTTCTCAATTTGTGCAGGAGATAGCGTCAATTTGTTTGTTTCAGGAGGAAAATCATACACATGGTCGCCTGCTATCAACATCAGCAATAGTCATATCGCCAATCCGACTGTAAAACCGGATACCACAACTACCTATGTCGCCAACGTATGTGATACGCTTTGTGGCTGTTTCAAAAAAGACTCGTTTCAAATTACAGTCTATCCTTTTGTAAAAATATCTGCAGGTGCTGATAAGCAAATTTGCGAAGGGCAAACTGCCCCTATAGGCACGAAGGCACTGACGGGTTATTCATATTCATGGTCCAGTTTGCCTAAAGGTTATATCAGCACCAAAGCAACCGATAATGTATCACCGACAAAAACCACGACCTATATTTTATACGACCAAAGCCTGGTATCCGGTTGCCATTCAACCGATTCTGTAAAAATAACTGTCGATACATTTGATACAAGATTTACAGGAACGCCTTCTGTTTGCGAGGGAGACACAGATGCTTATTTGTTAATCTCTTATAACAAAACAAATACTTATACCTGGAAAATAACAGGAGGCCATCCCTATGTTTCCGGTAAAAACAATACCATAGTGATATGGGATTCTGCAGGCAAAAATAATGTCACCCTTGTTGAAGAATTATCCATCGGAAAGTGCAAGGATTCTTCATCACTTACAGTTAACACTACCGCGCTTCCAACCACAGCTATATCGTTAAATAAAAAGATATGCCTTGGCAATTCTGTCTCATTCATTAACACCGGATCAACGGCTCATTCTTACTATTGGCAATTTGGGAATGGTGATACATCAAATCTCAGGAACCCTGTTTATACATACATGAACAGCGGAATATATCTCATATCCCTTTTGGCTTCAAACGGATTGTGCAGTTCTTATGATACCGCTTCGATTGAAGTATTTAACCTCCCGGCCAGGTCGCCTGTTGTGAGCCACACCGGTTTCAGGCAATACCTTTTTGATAATAATGACAGTACCGGGATCAATTACACATGGTATACTGGTGACGGTGATTCATTAAAATTCAGCGACATACCACATACTTACACTGATACCGGCTTGTATAAAATTGTTTTCGACTACGGCTATTCATGGGGATGTGCGGAATCTTTTGATACTTTAATACATGTTACCGATGAGCTACCTCCTCCACCGCCGCATTATACTGATTCTGTTTACGTTGGCCCAAATCCTTTTAATGACCGTATTATTATAGGCTTTAACCATAGTACCCAGGAAACCGTACAAATCGCTGTTTATGACGCCATAGGTCAACTTATATCTGAAAAAAGTATCGATAATCAAACGCCCGGTAATTACAGTTATACTTTCCAGGCATGGCAGGTAAGCAGCGGCATATACTTTCTGAAATACCAGGCTGGTGGAAAATCGAAGGTATTTAAGCTGGTGAAAATGTAGTTGGATTCCGTTCTACCAAAAACCAGTTAAGAAAATGTTTTTTGTGTAATAGTAGCTGAGTATCCAACGTGCTTTATGTATCATAAACATTTTGTAGTTAGGCTTTTACGCAGCAAAGGCGTTCATACTTGCGCGCCTTTGCTTTTTACTTGTGGGCGGAATTACTGACCCCTGATTATTAATTCTTATTAACCGCCTCGCTTACAACATTTCCGTTGCTGTAGATAACCTGTACATAATATATCCCCGAAGGCAATATACTCATGTCAATTTGTTTTTCGATCATGCCTTTACCGCTTACAGCTTGTGTATAAACGCTTACGCCGCTCATATTTATCATGCGTAGCACCGCGTTTTCACCTGTGGCGCTGGTCCAGTTTACATTAAGGGTATTGCTCGTAGGGTTTGGATACATAGACAATGCCGGGCCCTGGTTGGTAAGGTCTACAGAACGGATCGTGGAATATTCATAAGCCCCATTGAAATCGACTTGTTTTAGTCTGTAATAGATGGTGCCTGTTGGTATTATCCCTTGAAGGTTGTCTATATCAAGGTAGCTGTTGAAGATGTTAGAAGTACCATGGCCTTGCACCTGGCCAATACTGGTCCAGTTGGTAGCATCCATAGAACGCTCTACATTAAAGTATGCATTGTTTTGTTCTGAAGCCGTTGTCCAGCTGATGTTTACATGCCCACCCTGGTATTGTGCCCCAAAAGTAAGAAGAGAGACAGGGAGGGCTGTTAGATCTGAACCGGTGGCGATATAATAGGTATTTGGATTATTCATAAGAAGCTGACTGCCCAGACCAGAGGGTTGACCCCAATTTGCCCCGGTTGTACTGTCTCTGTTCCCGGAAAGGGGACTAACGTGTTGTGCAGTATTTCCGGGCGCAGTATTAGGAATCCAGGAATTTGTTTCGGAAAGCCTGTATGATACATAAGTCTGTGTGTGATCAACTGCTCCTGTTTCATCGGCAATATCTGCCCAGCCTACCACGAAGCCGAAATTTTGACTAACCAAGGCTTCAGGTGAAACAATCCAGGTCCTGTCTATAACATTTGGTATTTGGGTAATACCATTTGATGTTGTAACGTGCTGTTTTACCCTTACATCTAAAACAGGATCTCCGGTAGTCGCCTGAAATGTAATAGGTGTGTAACTGGCATCAGAAATCCCTACGGGGTATTGAATGCTACTGGAAGGAGCAGGGTCCATATTTAGAGTACCGGTACCGGCAGTAACAAAATAGCCCTCCGTATAAACTACAGGTGCAGTACCGGGATAGGTGCCCCAACTTAAAGTAGCGCCTGGAGCAATGATCGCATTATTAGTACCCAACTCAAAATTTCCGGCTACAAAATCCAGGTTTGTACCAATTGTAACACCACCAGGGCTGCCACCTACAATAGTGTTTGAATTATGGTTCTGAAGGCTGTAGAAAGCCTGTTTATGTGCAACGGTTTGTATATGCGTTCCGGTAATATTTTCCAGGTAACCATTAAAATCAGTCTCCTGCCCGGTTGAGGTAACAAAATCATTGTCTGGCAGGTTCAGGTTGCCATAAAGCCTTACGTTGGCAGTATTAGTGGTCATTGCGCTGTTTCCATTAAGATCAGCCAGGATTTTAATATAACCGGAGGTATTATTCAGGGTAACTGCATTGTCAATATCAAGAAAATCAAATATATAATTGCCTCCAACAACACCTCCCGGTTCAACGATCTGGGCACTGCTGCCAGTAAATCTTACGGTGGATGCTCCCAGGCCCGCGTTATTTTGAAAATCGGCGATGGTCATATTTCCGGCTATGTTACAAAGTTCGGCTCCATCTGTTAGCGCCGATGCACCGTACAAAAACAACTCTCCCGTACCTGATAAGTTTCCGTTTATGGTTATTTCACTTCCTCCATTACTGTGAGTACCGCTATAACCAACAGGGTAATTGTATAAACCTGCTGATGCCAAGGTGCCGCAGATAACATCGTGTGACATGGTCATACCCTGAGAACCATCTCCATATAACGCAGATCCGTCATTTACATTTAAAGTACCATTCACTAATAAAGTGCCTGTACAAGTAATGTTGGTCGCAGCACTTCCATCCCCTATATTGAGGTTATTAAATATGATCGGGGCAACTGTAAAAGAGCCTGCCGTTTGAAATTGTACCGTACCGGTTCCGTCAGCAAAAGTGCCGGACGTTTTTGACATGTTTCCGCCGACATACACGGTGAAAGTATTGGCGCTAAAGGTTCCCAGGCTAAGGGTAAAATTTCCCCCTATTGTTACGTTTCCGTTGAGGGAAACATTGTGCGCGTTATTGATAGTAAGTCCGCCAAAAGTATGTGCATCAAGTTCCTGCGCCGTTGTGGCCCCATCGTAAACAGTTGTCAGGCCTGTTAAGGTATAAGAGTGAAATGTTATGTATTGATTTTCCAGAACATCACCTGCGGCCACGTTATTTACGTGTGTGGTACCAGTGCCTCCGAATACTGTTGTTCCTGAATTTCCTGTGATGGTATTTACAGTTCCGGGATTAAAATCCGCACCGGACCCAACAGTAAGTGTACCAGATACAGAAATATTTGCGGTAGTGGTAACACCAGATGTATTGGCGATGTTCAGATTATCAAATGTTTCTCCCGTTGCGATTACTTGTACTAATGTACCCGCATATTCAATAGTAAGACTCGTAAGGGTAAGTGATCCTGTATATTGGTTTGTTAAATTATCGTTAGATGGCGATGTCCCGGTATTTGTAACCTCTGCGGTTCCAGAACCACCCAAAGAACCGCCCAATGCATTTCCCGAAGCAACGATCAATAATGCCCCGGAATTTATGGTTGTACCGGTGGTGGGCGCTTCGTTTGTGTTAAAGGTAACACCGGATGAATTGGCTATAATAAAATTAGCAGGGTTAAAGCCCGTAGTCAGCGTTTGCGCGCCTGTCCCTGTGTATTTTATAGTTACAGGAGCAGGAATGGTTGCGCCCTGGTACTGGGTTGCAAAATCATCACCTCCTGTTTGGGTAACATCTATGGTTCCGGTACTGCCAGTTAAATCTCCGCTGATGACATCCCCCACACCAACCGACATCTCGCCACCGTTGTTTACTACTATGGGTTGTGATATATTGCAATTGAATGTGATAACGCCACCTGATGTTGTTGCCACGACCCAACTGAGTGGGGGAATAGAGGTGGGGACAGAGTTGACGTTAAACGGTTCAGCGCTCAATGTCTGGTTACCAGCCCCGGCAAATTTTATTATTGTATTAGTTAAATTTACGGTGCCTCCGTTATTTATAATAGGATACTGGGAAATCAAATCATCCGTATTGCCTGTCGAAGTCACATCAATCGTTCCACTCGATAGAATATTTCCAGTAACACCTGCAGCAATAATATCTGCGGGGCCGGCTATTAGTTCAGTACCTGATCCAAGGTTAAGGGTCAGATTAATTGTTAAGTTCCCGCAATTCACCACAGCTGAATTACTAAGGGTCAGATTGGCAAGCGTATAACTACCAATGGTTTGGCTACCTGTCAATTTTACTGTAGCACTTCCGGGCGCACTTATAACGGCCACAGATAAACCACCACCTACCTGGATTGTCTTCCCACTCTTGAGAAACAAAGCTCCACCGCCGGTAATGGCGCCTGTGACGATAATTACTCCGGTGTTTATGCTAAGATCTAAAGTCCCTTCAATATCAATCCCTCCGGTAACTGTCAGGTTACCTGCTCCAGCGGCTATAAGGGTCGCACCATTGTTAATTGTTAAACTGGCAATGCTTTCCGTTACAAACTGTGGATGGAAGCTGCTGGTCGTGGTTATTATGGCAACATCCCCCGCACCGAAACCTGGAAAATTTGTACCTACGTCCCAGTTTCCTGGAGTAGTCCAAGCGGTAGTGCCGGCGCCACCAGTCCATGTATAAGTAGTTGCCTGGGCCTTGTTATTGAACAGCATGCATAGAGCCATGAGCGCCAGTATGCCAATATGTTTTTGTAAAAATGTTTTTGTTTTAGTTTTCATTGTTAAATGGTTGTTTGTCATTGTTTAGTTATTGTGAGTTTTAAATCTTATACAAGGGCAGACCTATCCTGCATTAAGTTTATTCGTTGGTATGATCACCAGGTTTTACAAACCTGCACACGTTGCGCAGTCATTCTACTTATCCAATAGCGTTGTCATCCTACATAAATGATAATAATGTATTTGCCAGGCAGTGAATCCTGCTCCTAAGCCGAATCAAAAGTACATTGAATTAATTCCCTTCTTTTACTTTAATGCATATATATGTTTATATTTCAAAGTTTTGTCAGTAGTAGCCTCACCCCCAAACATCTCCAAAGGGGAGGCGGCGGGGCTGACGTGAAATACTTTCCACAACCTGCACCAAAACCGCTCATCTTTTTTAAAATTTGCAGGACTAATGTCGTTTCAGCCCAAAGACTAAAATTCTCAAAATGAAAAAATTGATCCCGGCCTTTTGTATGGTATTCCTTATAACCCAAATGGTTTCTTCTGCGGATCCCAGGCATTTTTCTTCGCAGGTTTCTGAAGTTACGGTTTATCTCCAGGGAACTATGGTAAAGCGCACGGCGCATGTTACGCTACAACAAGGCAGCAATGAAATCATTCTGGATGGACTTTCAAATTATCTCGACATCAACAGCGTAAGGCTTGAAAGCAATAGCAACATGACTATTTTATCTGTAAACGCCGCTACAAATTACCTGAGTCCTGCTCAAAAATCATCCGAAGAAACTGCATTGCAAACCATCCTTGACACACTAAACCAAAGGCTTGTATTGGTGCAAAACGACATAACCGCCCTGAATACCGAACTGGAAATGATGAAGGCAAACTATAAGGTGACACCTGGTTCACAGGGTGTCTTTGTAGATGCCCTTGAAAACTCTGCTGATTTTTTTGGCAAAAGGATTAAAGACATTTTGAACGGACTGGTACCCCTGCATGCAAGAGAAAAAGAACTCACTGACAAGATTACCCCGCTCAATGCACAGCTTAATGAAATTCACCGGAAAAACAGTTCACCACAGGGAGAAATAACCGTGATAGCCACCAGCCCGGGCTATGCCGAAGCAGACCTCTCATTTTCATATTATGTGAGTCAGGCATCATGGGTTCCGGCTTACAACATGAGGGCCGCCAATGACAGCTCGAATATTTTATTGGACTATGATGCGGAAGTTTCGCAAAATTCCGGTGAAGACTGGAACAATGTGAAACTGACCCTTTCTACGGGGAATCCGTCAGTTAGTGGAATAAAACCAAGGCTGGTTGTGAACAGGTTGGATTATGAAAACCAGGAACAAACCATGAACAAAAGAGCTACGAGCAATTCGTTTTATTCTAATTCTGCTCCAGGAAATACTGTAGCTATTCAACAGTGGAGAGATCCTGCTGCAAATGGTGTAAACTATGCCTCCGACTATACCAATATGAACCAAAACATATTGGCAACCGTATTTGACATCAACCTGAAATACAATATTTTATCAGACGGCGTAGCCAGGCATGTCAGAATTCAACAAGACACCCTTCATGCCAAATTTTCCTATTCTGCCGCCCCTAAACTCAGTACAGATGTTTTTCTCCAGGCTGATATCACGGGCTGGGAAGAATATAACCTGCTGCCCGGGGAAGTGAACATATTCCTTGAAAACAGTTTCGTGGGCAAATCCTATATTGACCCATCTATCACAAAAGACACTTTAAGTGTATCATTTGGAAGAGATAAAAGAATAAATATCCGCAGGACCCGTGTTAAAAATTTCACCCGCAACCAGTTTCTCGGCAGCAGCCAGATACAATCTTTTGGTTATGCCATAAGCACCCGGAACACGAAGTCCGGACCTGTTACCGTGAAGATCGAAGACCAGATACCGGTATCTACCCAAAAGGATATTGTGGTTGAACTGTTGCAGTCATCGGGAGCTGAGCTGAACCCATTAACCGGAACATTAGCATGGAGATTGACTTTAAACCCCGCTGAAGAAAAGACCGTGACATTTGAATATACAGTTAAGTACCCGAAAGGGAAGAGCGTGAGCTTTTGAAAAGGAGTCAGACATCAGGAGTCAGGGGTCAGGCACCAGTCAAAAAACGAGTCCAGCCATTCGTAATTCATAATTCGTAATTCGTAATTAAGTGTATACCACTTCCTCATCTGCAATCATAGGAACTGATGAAAACCTTTGAAATAGGCGAAATAGCGTCACAATATCCTTCTGACAATAGATCATGATACGCTCGAGGTCTTTTTCCTGATGATATACCCTGGCTACATCTTTCCCACTGATATCGTCTTTGGGACTTGGGATATTGAAGCAGGCAGCGAGCAGGTTTAGGGATGTTTTTTCTTTATAATCGCCGAAACGCCAAAGGTCCATCGTATCTATAAGCCATTTATTGTCCCAGCTTTTTGTACCCGATACATCTAATAAAGCCGGCAGCGCAACTTCGTTGATCAGCATCCGTCTGGCGATATATGGAAAGTCAAATTCGATACCGTTGTGGGCGCAGAGTAAATGCTTGGCGCTGTTGTTATAGTTTTTATCAAGCAACTGTTTGAAATCGGTCAGCAACAACTTTTCATCATGACCATAATAGGATTTAATGCGAAGGTTAAACTTACCTGTGTCCTTATCCTGCTTATATGCCCCAACAGATATACATACGATTTTGCCAAATTCAGCGTGGATACCCGCCTTTTCAAAGTAAAGTTCTTCAGCAGGAAGGGATTCATAAGAGTATTTACGTGATTTGTCACGCCAGAGTTCCTGGAAATGCTCCGGCAAAGATTCAAAATCAGGATAGATAGGAACCGTTTCTACATCCAGGAATAATACATCCGATAAATTTACCTCCCTGGAACTGCTTCCATATTTGATTTTGACGGCCATGATTGCTCAAAAGTACAAATTCATTCCGTAGTGGATACTTTCCGGAAATTTTGTTTGAAGCAGTGTATTTGTACAAATAAACAAAGCGCTGCATTGGCAGCGCTTTGCCGTATCAGATATGATTTAAACTAAGTTGATTAGCGGTCTATCACAGCCATGTTCCCTACCTCATGACGTTCACCGACAGCGGGGGTAAGGTTATTCAGCCTATCCAATTGATTGGCAGTCAATTCAAGTTGGTCGGCTGCAATGTTCTCTTCAGCCCTTGCCACATGCTTAGTGCCGGGAATAGGGGCTATGTCTTTGCCTTGAGCGAGTAGCCAGGCTAATGCTACCTGTGCCGGGGTTGCATTCACTTGATCTGCAACAGCCTTGACCTCGTCAACGATACGAAGATTGCGCAGAAAGTTCTCACCAGTGAAGCGTGGATTCTTTTTTCGCCAATCGTCGTCAGATAGTTGATCTGGTGATTTGATGTCGCCGGTAAGAAAGCCATGACCGAGTGGCGAGTAAGGTACAAATCCAATACCAAGTTCGCGCAACAGGGGCAGCAATTCGGTCTCCGGGTCACGAGTCCAAAGCGAATACTCAGTCTGTAATGCTGTAATCGGGTGGACGGCATGAGCCCGGCGGATTGTGTTGGGGCCTGCCTCTGACAGCCCAATGTAGCGTATCTTGCCTTCGGCAATAAGTTCAGCCAAAGCTCCAATGGTGTCTTCTATAGGGGTATTTGGATCAACCCGATGCTGATAATACAGATCTATATGGTCTGTGCCCAACCGCTTCAACGAACCTTCTACTGCAGTGCGAATATTCGCGGGACTGCTATCAATAACTCCAGGCCCACCACCAGAGTGCGAAACGAGGCCAAACTTCGTGGCCAGGACGACCTGATTTCTACGATCTTTGATGGCCTGGCCGACAAGTTGTTCGTTGGTAAATGGACCATAAATCTCTGCGCTGTCGATAAGTGTAACGCCAAGGTCGAGCGCACGATGGATGGTACGGATTGACTCAGAATCACTGCCTCCACCAATGTTGTAGTAGCCAGACATCGACATAGCGCCGAGTCCAATACGGGAGACTTCGAGCCCCCCAATTGATATGTACTTCATAATGTTGTTATTATTTTGTTGTTATTTATAATCAGGATGCAAAGATCCACAGAGTTACAAACAAAAAATAACGAAAAACAAAGGGAAAAGTATAAATATCAAAGGTGAGCAGCCCTTATCGATTTAGGTATGTGGCCAGTTTTCTTTTTAAAGAAGTTATTAAAGTAGGTAGGATACTCAAAGCCAAGAGCATAAGCGATTTCAGCAATATTCCAATCCGTGTGCTGCAGCAGTGCTTTTGCTTCGCTGATTACTCTTTCAGCAATATGAGCAGTCGTGGGTTTGCCTGTCACTTCTTTTACGGCACTATTTAAATAATTGATATGAACCGATAAACTTTTCGCAAAATCTTGCGCCGTTTTTAGCTCCAAAGGACGTTCCGTATTTTCAATAGGGAATTGTCGTTCCAGAAGTTCAAGAAATACTGAAGTAATTCGCTCGGAAGCATTACTATGTTTGGTGAGGTTTTCAGAGGGGTGCATTTTCAATGCTTCGTGAACAATCAGGTTAATATAATTGCGTATTAACTCATCTTTAAAGGCATAATTGGAATCTTGTTCTGCAATCATCTTTTGAAAAATAGTCCCTATGGAATCACTTTGCTCCTTATTTAAGTTTAAAATCGGTGTGCCGCCAATTTTAAATAAAGGGGATTGCAGGAGGCTTTCAGAACGATCGCCCAACCTCAGAAAGTCTTCCGTAAAGAGACAGGCATAGCCATCGAGCGTGGGTTCAATAATCTCACAGGAGTAAGGGATATGGGGATTGGCAAAAAACAAAATGGGTTCATCCGTTTCAAAACTCCTGTCAGCATAATGAAAGATATATTTTCCAGAGGTCAAACTGATTTTGTAAAAGTCTTTCCGACTATAATTGTGCCCAATAGCTTTACTGTCAACTTCATATACTTTAAAACCCTTTAGTTTCAGGTCCGTATTAAAATCTACAGTTTGACCACTATCCTTCTTATCCATGGAGCAAAGTTAAGAAAATCAAAGAAAAAAATAAGGATTTGTGATATCTAACGAAATAACAAAAAAAAGCCTGGTTTTTAACCAGGCTCCTGCGGTCCGGACGGGACTCGAACCCGCGACCTCCGCCGTGACAGGGCGGCATTCTAACCAACTGAACTACCGAACCGTTTTTCGAATAGAGGCGCAAAACTAAGAAAAATTTCTTCACTGACGTACAATTATGGTAAGAAATTCATCAAAAAGTTAAACCTGTGGTTCACAATGCTAATGACTTTTACTCTCTTCTCTTTTTACCAATTGACTTTCTTTCAACCTGGCATTTTGAACGGGATCAAAGGGGCCATATTTGTGCTGGATTTCGGAGAATTGATCACTATAAGGGCCGAAGGGATAATCAATAGGCTTACCGGACAAGTTTGGCCAATCTTTCGGATATTTTTTGTTGGGCCTTGGCTGGGAATTAATAAAAGCAGCCACATCCCATGCCTTATCCTCGGCAATTCCAGGGTGTTGATGCGTTGAACCAAAAGGCATATTATCTGCAACAAAGCCCGCCATACGGCTGATGCGATAAAGTCCGGCTGCAGTAGTGAAACTATGTTTACCCCACAATGGAGGATAGATGTACCCTGTGGCGTCGACTTTTTTCAATCCCTCCCCTTCAGGGCCATGGCAATTCCGGCAATATTGCATGTAAACTGTATGCCCCTTTACTGTATCTGCTGCCCGATCCAGGAACTTAAGATCAGAAATGCCAGAGCCCTGAGGTTTTTTACCTTTGGGTACCGCATGTCCCATCCAATTTATATAGCTGCTTATGGCTTTCATTTCCCGGCTATTGCTGTCCAGGCTTGTTCCATTGAGACTCCTTTCCACACAATCATTGATCCTTTTGAATATATTCTCCACTTTTCCGCTCCGATCTCTATATTTTGGATAGTTGGCATATACTGCACTATAATTATTGCCAAACATTTTTGATCCTCCTTCCAGGTGACAATTTTGGCAGTTCATGCCATTTGACGACGAAGCGACTTTGCCATTGGGTCCGAGATACCAGGAGGTATTTACAATCAGGGACCTGCCATAACGAATCAGTTCTCCTTCAGAGGTATGTGGAATAGCACCAATGTCCGGCGCTATCCAGATTGCTTTGCCGCCAGGGCTGTTTAGAGAAAGCTTAGAATGTGAATTGGGATTTCTTTTACATCCGGATACAAAACCTAATAGTAGGAAAATAAACAAAAAATATATCCCCAAAAACCATCTGCTCCTAACTTTCATCTGTTCAAACAATCAGTTCGCACCCAAAAACCTCGGCAAATTTTTCTTTGACAACTGATTTGACTTCTTCCATATCCATTTCCCTGCCAAGTTCTTTTTGCAGACTGGTGACTCCTTTATCAGAGATGCCGCATGGAATGATGTAATCGTAATATTTAAGGTCTGTATTGATATTGAATGCCCAGCCATGCATGGTGACCCAGCGGCTGGTCTTCACACCAAGGGCACATATTTTACGAGCTTTAGCTGGGATTTCGGGATCGAGCCAGACACCAGTTGATCCGGGGAAACGTCCTGCTTTAATCCCATGCACTTCCAGTACGCGGATAAAAATCTCTTCCAGGTTCCTCATGTACAGATGAATATCAGTGAAGAAATTATCAAGGTCAAGAATAGGATAGCCTACATTTTGTCCCGGACCGTGATAGGTAATGTCCCCGCCTCGTGAGGTATTGAAAAACTCAATATCCTTTTCTTTGAGGGCTATATTATTAAGGAGCAGGTTTTCCATAGAGCCACTTTTGCCAAGGGTATATACATGCGGATGCTCACAAAAAAGAAGATAACTCTTAGTGGGCTGATGCTCCTCTCCCGCTGGCAGATCACGGTTTTTAATCTTGATGGCAATCGTTTCATCAAACAGCTCGGTCTGGTAATCCCATGCCGGTTTGTATGAGATTTTACCAAGGTCTTCAAAAATTACCTGTTGCTTTTCCAATACTCCAATTGAGGTTGATATGTGTGGTTCTTTAAGCGTATGATCCATGAAAGCGATATTATCCATTGCCATAATGATCTGAATAGATACAAAGTTCCGAACAATAAATCTATTAGTTCGCTTATGAGCCGTATTTAATCAGTGTAACTTTCTACCTTCGCGTGTTATGTTGATTTCGGAACCAAAGACGAGGATACTTTATGATGCTAAAGACGCATCCTGGAAACAGGATGAAAGAGCCGTTTGCAATATCATCATATCTGAAAACCATATTGTTGAAGTCATTTTTGATATCGCAAATCAACGTTTTGTTTCATTATATGCTACAGAAACAAACATGAATGGATTGGATAAACAGGCTTTGATTGAGGAGCGCTTTTCAAATTTAAACCCATCCATATCCAAACGAAATATTTTCCTGTCCGTCCCAAAAACCATGCTGATCCCAAATGCTCTGTACGAGAAAGATAACCGCAGGAGTTTTCTCGAAAACCAGCACAAAATTGAATCTGGCGAAACCATCTCTGATTTCCCGGTAAAGATGATAGACGCCCGGATGGCATACCTTTACCCGGATTCCTTTAACCTTTCATCATCTAATTTAAATTTGATCCCTTTGGATGCTGCCTGGCTTGATATACTTAGCATGGCGCATAAAAACGATGACCAGGTTTATTTCCATTTCAATGTCAGTGATGGATTTATAAGCATCGCTGTTTTTAAAGACGGGGGGCTTCAGTTTTATAATACTTTTGACACGGCAACACCCGAGGAAGTGCTTTATTTTGTGATGTTTGTATCAGAACAATTGCACATAAACCCCCTTAAGGACCCGTACTTTTATTCGGGTTTCATTTCAAAAACGGATGAAACATATAACCTCCTTTCTAAATATATCAAATTCCTGAAACCTGAGGAACGCCCCGGCATTTATAGTTATAGTATGCCGGTTCTGGACATTCCAGGATATTCATTCTTCAATGCTTTTTGTACCCCAATATGCGAATTATAAGCGGCTCTAAAAAGGGCCATATCATAAGACCACCCAAAAACCTGCCCATCAGGCCAACAACCGACCTGAGCAAGGAAAGTTTGTTCAATATTCTCGTCAACCGGTTTGACCTTGAGGATTGTGATGTTCTTGACCTATTCAGCGGGGGCGGAAGTGTGAGCCTTGAATTTGCCTCTCGGGGAGCCAAAAGCGTGACTTCCATTGATAAACACCCGGGATGTGCCGGTTTTTTAAAATCAGAAGCTAAGAAACTTAATTTTGATCAACTTGAAGTGATCAGAGCAGATGTCTTTCATTTTATCAGGAATACCGGGGACAAATTTGACATTATTTTTTGCGACCCACCTTATGCTTTTAGCCAGGCGCAGTATGATGAAATGATCAGAACTATTTTGGACAGGCAATTGCTAAAAGAAGATGGCTGGTGTATTGTTGAACACCATTTCGTGACCAAATTAGACCATTTCCCGGAACGCTTTAATATGCGTGCCTACGGACAGAACATTCTGAGTTTTTTCGGGGAACAGGAGTCAGGAATCAGGAGTCGGAACTAGGAAAGGCAATCAAGGTATGACTTACCCTGACTCCTGATTCCTTAGTAGAACTCATAAACATTCCTCGTTCTCCTGGTCCCGGCATCCGACCTGGTAATTGACTCGATCAAATGTCCATATTGGTCATAAGTATTGTCAGTAGTGCTTTGTTCTTTATCGCCTTTAAATACAACTGATTGCCTGATATCTCCAAATTCATTGAAAATGTTAATGGTACGGGCATCTGGAAGTAATTTTCCGACAGAATCCCTGTCATAGTGAATCTCCATGATCTTATCTCCCGCTGAATCATATTGGCTTTCAACTATTTCAAGAGGAACTTCATTTTCGATAAGGACTATTTTCCCCGATTCAAGCCCTGTAATGCTATCATAGGCATATTTCTCGTGGCAATCCGTCTGGGTATCTTTGTTGTTCTTGGTTTCCTTGCAGACACATTCTATCGGTCTGCCTTCTTTATCATAATTGTAATAATACAAGCGGCTTATCACGAATTTCCCTTTCTCATACCAGTCCCATTTCACCATCTTATCATGTGAGTCATATTTATATTCATGCCTGCCCGAAGTACCATCTGTCCGGCTCCAATCTGTTGATAGAAGGTGTTTGTCCTTGTCATAAGTATTCTTCTCGGTTGATTCGTAATTGGAAATCGGATATACGCTATGGGTTTCTATGGCGTTACCATTATCATCATATTTGGTTTCAGTGGTATATTCAACTTTGCCGCTGTCTTCTGTATAATGTGTCTCTTTGGTTTTCAGCCCTTTGGAATTGTATTCTGTAGCGGCCGTAAGTATCTCTTTTGCATTTGGATTCGCACTGTCAGTAGTTGTAATATACGTTTTTAAAGACTTTATTACAGGCGATTTCTCGTGCTTTTTATGGTATTTGTCGAAGTCAAAATGTGACCCGCTTTTGTTTTTGCAACCAAAGAAAATCAGCACGCAAAGTGCTGATAAGGTGATCGATTTAGAAATTAGGTTCATACTATAGCAATTCTTTATTCCCATCTGAATGTTTTGGCAGCAGCAAAATAAATAACAATACCCCAGACTGCCAGAATTAAAAGTTCTTTCCCAAGATCCTGCAAACCAACCCCTTCAAAAGCAACTTTCCTCATAGCATCATTCAGATAGGTAAGCGGCAATATTTTGGCTATATGCTGTAGCCAAACGGGAAACGCAGAAATGGAAAAAAAAGTACCTGAAAGCAGGAATTGAGGTAAGGTTATGATATTAGCCATGGGTGGAATGGCATTGTCATTTCTGGCAACCCCTGATACAATAAACCCAAAACCCATAAAGACAATCAGACCTATAGTGGATAAAACGAGCATGTTAAGGACCGTAATAAAGCCGTGAACAAGGGTAAAACCAAAAGCGAAATATCCGACCAATATAATAAAAAGAGCCCCGAGTAACGCAAAAACAATCCTGCTTAACCCCTCGCCAAGAATAATATAACTCCGCTTAACAGGTGTTGCAAAAAATCTTTTTAATACCAGAGTTTGCCTTAAACCAAAGAACACGAATGCAGTACCAAATACCCCTGTACTCAGCAAGGCAAAACCAAGCTGACCTGGCAGGATAAAATCAATGGTACTGTATTTGCGTCCCGATACTTCTGATGATCTTATTTCAGCAATATCCTGATGCTCCGGGGCTGCACCAAGATTCATTTTACTGATAATATCATCGAGGATCAACTTTAGCATATTCCCTTTGTCTGCCGAGGCCTTACTTGTTTTCAATGTGATAACATAAAATGGCCTTCCCTTTGGTTGTGTATTCTGAATATTAAGCCAGGCTGCAATATTTCCTTTTTCAAGGGCTTCCTCAACCTCTTTATCTGTCATGTTATCAATGATATTCACGCTGTGGCTGCCCGTAAGCCCCTTTAGTATGGGACTGTTTCTATCCATACTTTTATCAATAGCCACATCCATCTTAAAGGCTCCTCCACCAATAAAACCAAAAACAACGATAAATATAAGCGGAAATACAAGTGTAAAAACAACTGCCGAAGGGCTCTTTATCGTAGAGCTAAAACTGGCTTTGGCCAGCGCCATCATCGCCCTGAACTGACTGTATTTTGGAGTGTTGCTCATTTAATAAAAGTGGTAAGTGATAAGTGGTAAGTAGGACGTGGCAATAGTGGATTAGCGGTGCTTGTTTTCATTTTCAAATTCCCAAATTTTCAAATTTTCAAATAGTTTACTGGTCTCTATACTCATGACCTGTAAGATTGAGAAATACATCTTCAAGGTTCGCTTGCTTTACTTCTGTTTTGCGCTCAAACCCCTCAGCTATCAGATTATCAATCAGGTTTGAAGGAGAGTCGAGGGCGATGATTTCGCCAAGTTCAATAATTCCAACCCTGTCACAAAGGACTTCAGCCTCATCCATATAGTGGGTCGTGATAACAATAGTAGTTCCCGTATCCCGTATTTGTTTAATAAGGTCCCAAAGGTTTCTTCTTGCCTGTGGGTCAAGACCTGTAGTTGGTTCATCCAGAAACACAATTTTTGGTTTATTGATGAGCGTGGTGGCAATTGAAAAACGCTGCTTTTGGCCACCTGAAAGTTCTTTGAATTTTGCTTTTGCCTTGTCCTCCAAAGCTACAGATTTAAGAACTTCATTCTTATCGATCTTTACATTGTAAAGCCCTGCGAATAAATCCAGTAACTGAACCAGGCTCAGGCTTGGATAATAACCGGCAGCTTGCAATTGGACACCGATAATTCCCTTTATTTCAGCCTGGTTTTTATCAACCGATAAACCATCAATAATTACCTCCCCGCTCGTTTTCTCGCGAAGCGTTTCCATAATTTCCAGGGTAGTGGTTTTACCGGCGCCATTTGGTCCAAGCAAGCCGAATATCTCGCCCTCATACACATCAAAACTGATCCCTTTTACAGCAACAAGCTTATCGTATTGTTTGACAAGGTTTTTTACCTGGATGATACAAGGGGCTTCTGGTTTCATTAGATTTTATTTATCCGCAAAATTATCCTAATTATTTACATAGCCAACAGTAGCGGTTTATATTCCTCAAGGCCTTTGAGATACAGCGCAACAGCATCTTCCAGTTTGCCCTTGTAGCTTCCTCCGGCGGCATTGAGATGACCTCCGCCTTCAAAATATTTACCTGCAAATTCATTGGCCGGGAAATCACCTTTTGATCGAAGTGAAAGCTTTACAAGATGCTCCCTGTCAATAATCAGCGCAGCGAACACCACATCGCTTAGCATCAGGGAATAATTCACAAGGCCTTCTGTTTCCCCGGTCACAATTTCGTATTCTTTTAGTTCCGCTTTTGTCACGCTGATATAAGCCGCTCTATATTCCGGCAATACCACAAGTTTGTCTTTGATACACATGCCGAAAAAGCGAAGTCGTTTCTCTGTAAAAGTATCGAACATCATGTCATGAACATGTGAATGCTGTAAGCCCGCATCCATCAAAGCTGCCACAATTCTGTGCACCCTTGCTGTTACATTGGGGTAGCGGAAAGATCCTGAATCCGTAATAATCCCCGTATACAGGCAAGTTGCAATGTCTTTATCTATGAGCGAAAGATCACCCATCTGCTCCATAAAATCGTAGATCAGTTCGGCAGTGGCACATGCATCCGGATTCCAGATATGGAAAATGTCAAATCCCTCCGGATCCAGGTGATGATCGATCATTATTTTGGGGGCAGTTGCTTTTTTCAGGGCATCCGCAAAATATTCTGTCCGTTTATAATTGTTAAAATCGAGGCAGATGATTAGTTCTGCTTCATTCAGATGCTTTAAGGCCTTTTCTTTATCCACAGGCAATGCCAAAACTCCTGGATTACCAGGTAACCAGTGAAGATAAACGCCATAATCTGAGGGACTCACAACAACAGGTTCATGACCTTTTTTAATGAGATAATGAAACATGGCCAACGATGAACCCATGGCATCGCCATCGGGTTTGCTATGGGTGGTGATCAAAATTTTACGGGGGGTGCTCAAAAACGTCTTTAGCTCATCAATTGTCCACATTCTCTTCTCTTCACAAAATTTAAGGGTGCAAGATACGGAAACGGGTGAGAAGTGAGAGGTAATAAGAAGTGAAAGGTGTATTAATGAATCGCCATAGCAATCCTATTTGCTGGCCTGATATTTCTACAAGAACCAACTTATGCGCTTGGCCTTACCGACTCTTGCATTTTTCGTTGCTTGAAGTATTCCAGGATTTCTTCTTTTGTCATCCTGGATAACTTTTCGCTCAATTTGTCCCTTTGCTGACGCATAAATTTAACAGCGTCAAAATGTTTTTCTGTCGTCTTCATATTTTTCAAATTCTCTGGGTGAACGAATTTCTAATTGTTTGTAACCGTATTTGATATTTATTGCGTTATAACCCCTTATTCTGTCAATGTTAACAATATGTTTAAAATTCCAGCTTACTAAAAAGTCTGCACGATTAATTGTGGCTAAAGCAATATGTAGACAGTCGGCGAGACTTGTTTGACCGACAACTTTTTCCGTTATATATTCCTCTGCTAAATCAATAGCCTCTTTTGTTGTTTCAATAAACTCAGTGTTCTCGACTTTAATGCTTTTGACAAGGTCTTTTACCTTCTCCGGTGCGTTTTCGAGTTCATCTTGTGTTACGATTGAAAACAGTAATGTAAATTCGTTATTCAAAAGCCTGTTAAATAATGGAATAGTATGTTCTGAAAACTCCTCATCGTAGTAGCCTCCGAAAACTGAAGTGTCTATATAAATTCGCTGTTTCACGTATTCAAAATTACGAAAATCTTCTTACTTCTTACCTCTCACTTCTCACTCTTCAATAATTCAACAACTCCCTCAACTTCTCCGCCACCCTGTCTTTGTTAGGCAGCATTTCTTTTTCAAGGCCGATATTGAGGGGAACTGCAGGCATATTAGCTGCACCCATAGAAATGACAGGTGCATCAAGCCATTGAAAACATTGTTGTGAAATCCGTCCGGCAACGCTTTCAGCAAAAGAATTAAGGATCTGTTCTTCAGCGAGAACCAGGCATTTGCCATGTGCTTTTACACGTTCCATTACCAAATTTTCATCCATTGGATATAAAGTGCGTAAATCAACGATTTCGATCTGGCCTTCCAATCCCATGGCAGCATTCAATGCCCAGTGAACTCCCATTCCGTAAGTAATTACAACAACTGTATTACCTTTTTTCTCTTGCTCAGGATTTGCTTCGAGAGCGATCCGTCCTTTGCCAAGCGGAATGATATAATCTTTATCAGGTTCAATGGTTTTGGCAGCTTCAGTTCCGGGCACTTTACTCCAGTATAGGCCCTTATGCTCTAACATAACAACAGGGTTTGGATCATGCCAGGCAGCTTTCATCAGGCCTTTCATATCTGCTGCATTTGATGGATAAACAATCTTAATTCCTTTTACGGTTAATAATGCTGATTCGTGGCACCCTGAATGGTAAGGTCCTCCCCCACCGTATGCGCCGATTGGCACTCTCACAACAGAACTAACCGGGAATTTCCCCATCGTCAGATAACAAGATTTAGAAAGCTCTGTAACCAACTGATTGATCCCAGGCCATATATAGTCGCAGAACTGTACTTCAACAATTGGCTTAATTCCAACCGCAGACATACCCGCCGTAGAACCAATAATATATGCTTCCTGGATAGGTGTGTTAAAAACCCGGTCATCGCCATAAGTCTCGGCAAGTGTGGCCGCTTCGCGGAAAACACCTCCAAGGCGGCGGCCCACATCCTGTCCGTATAAAATAGCTTCTTCATGGTCGGCCATAATTTCCCTTACAGCATATAATCCGGCATCTACCATGATAATGGTACGACCTCCTTCAGGACTACGGTTACCTGTTTCTTCTTTAATTGGCGACTCTGCAAACTCATGAAGATAAAGGCTTTCCGGCTCCGGATCCGGCGATCCAACAGCCCTTGCAAATTCCTTTGCTATAAATTCTTTGGCTTCAGTATCAATTTCAATCAATTGTTTTTTTGGTATTCCCGCTTCCAAAAGAGCTGCATATAGATGCAGGATTGGGTCATCCGCAGCGTGTTCTTTCAAGTCTTCTTCAGTCCTGTAAAATTCACGTCTGACCCCTGAAGTATGGTGCCCCAAAAGCGGACATGTAGCGTGCAATAATATAGGACCGCGATTTGTCCGCACATATTCGATACATTCCTGTACTGCCTCATAGGATTTGGCAAAATCAGCTCCATCACACCGCCTGCGTTCCATTCCTTTAAACCCTGCAGCGAACTCATAAGCATCCATGGCACGCATTTCAGCAGCGCTTACGGATATGCCCCAGGTGTTGTCCTGAACCAGGTAAAATATCGGCAACTTATGTAAAACAGCTTCCTGAAATGCTTCGGAAACTTCTCCTTCTGTTATGGAACCATCCCCGAAAGAGCACAAAACAATCGGCGCTTCTTCTGAATTTACTTTTCCTCTTTTTTCGAGATAAGAAATTCCGTGGGCCATGCCTGTAGCCGGGATGGCTTGCATGCCTGTCGCGCTTGATTGATGTGGAATAGTCGGGAAACCCGGTCTTCTTAAAGACGGGTGCGCATAGTAGCTCCTTCCCCCTGAAAATGGATCATCCCGTTTGGCAAGTAATTGGAGCATCAATTCGTAAGGCTCAATTCCCATGCCCATGAGCATACTTGCATCACGGTAATAAGGGCTTGCAAAATCATAAGGTTTTAGTTGCATTCCGGCAGCAAGCTGTATCGCTTCATGACCCCTGGATGTGGAATGCACATATTTCGTGATATCCCGATTTGCTTCATATATATCAGCCATAGCCCTTTCCCGGCACATCAGGCGATAGGCTTTCAGCATTAATTCGTTGTCAATTTTTACTTTGACTTCCTCAGTTTCTGTCATAATTATGTGAAATTGCGACAAATTTAGGGAAATGTGATGGGAAATTTGAAATTTGAAATTGGGCTTTACAGATGAGTGAGGCAGATGCAACAAAAATTGAATCCGGCATTAGGAGATTCTTCTTGAAATTGGGAGGGGTATTAGCTATTGTACTCCATCCATGTTTTTTGTTTTTTTATTGTTTTATAACTTTGCACTTTCTCTTTGACCCTATCAAATTCAGCTTGATCTTCTTTGAGCTGTTATCTTCAGTAATATTGTTTACTGTTATTATTCCAGCGTTATTTCCAATTATATATGCCAAAGATGCATTCTTGAAAAAAAAGAAATATCGGCCAATTTCCATTTTGATAACATTTGTTTGCTATGCATTATGCATTATAACTTTAATTTTGTTATCCTTTTATCAAGCATCAGTAAGTATTAAGATAGGGGAATTTGAATGTATTTTATTGGCTATTTTAATGATTGGACTATTTATTCTGTTTATTTCGAGCTTTTGGTTAAAGATCAGCTTTCACGCCAATGGTGTAGGATTCTTAACAGCGCTTTGCTACATATCTGCATATTTTTGGTATAAGTTCTCCATTGAAATAATCTTTTCGGTACTATTCTTATTTATAACGACTTCCTCCATAATTCTTTGGCAAAGAGTAGCTTCAAGGTCACATACTTTTTTTGAAGTTGCTAGCGGATTTATTGTTGGATTCTTTATCACCATTGTATCACTTTATATTATTGTCTTCCATTCTTATGAATTTTTAGCTAATTAATTCTGAATCAAAAATCCATCCTTACCTTTGAACCCTATGCTTAAAATAACCATCAACGCTAAAAACGAATACGATATCTCCTGGTCAGGAGAACAGATGCTTGTCAATGGCAAGGAAGTGAAACCTGACCTTGTCAAAATTTCGGATACACGGTATCATCTTATTCTTGGTCATAAATCATACAGGATCAATATTCTTTCTAAAACATCTGATAAAGAACTGGCAGTTGAAGTGAACGGAAACAAGTATGATATCAATGTAAAAGACCGGTATGACCTGCTTCTTCATGACCTTGGTATGGATGCTGCTTTGAGCGCCAAAGCTGATTTTATCAAAGCCCCGATGCCGGGCCTGGTTGTCAATATTCTGGTGGAAGAGGGCGAAACAGTTGCCAAAGACACCCCATTGATCATTTTGGAAGCCATGAAGATGGAAAACGTCCTAAAAGCCACTGCGCCAGGCGTTGTTGACAAGATCCAGGTAAAAACCAAAGATGCCGTTGAAAAGAACCAGGTGTTGATAAGTTTCAAGTAAAAGGGCCAGCCTGTTGATAACTGGAGAACCTCTTTTGCCCTCGTTACGGGAAATTGCCTATCTTTGCGCCCAGTTATGAGAAGTTTTCTCCTCTTAATCATAGGCTTAACAAGCCTTTTTTGCACCTTTTCCTGCAAAAGCTCCCAAGAATCCCATATCCGCTTCGAAATGGAACATGACATAAAACTGTACCACCAGGCCATCAAATACGGGGATGTTGGGACAGCTATTGCCGCTATGCAATCATTGCTGGTTTGGGACAGCACCAAAACGAATTATTACGACACACTTTCTGTATTATACTATCATTCTGAAAACTATACACAAGCTGTTCAATCAGCCCAGGTAGTGCTCGACAAAGACCCGGATGATAATAAATTGCTCCAGATTATCTCGCATTCGTATCAATACCTGGGAAGGCAGGACCTCGCAGTGCCATTTTATTTAAGAATTGCAAAAAAACAACCAGACCCTACAGTTCACTACGAAATAGCTGCATGTTACTTTTATATGCGCGATTTCAATAATGTAAAGACCTACGTTGATAGGATCATGTCGGACAAAAGAAGTGATACCACCAAGGTAAATATCAGTTTCAACCAGGGGCACGATCAACAGGACGTACCGGTAAAAGCAGCATGTTATAACCTGTTGGGAACCATGTCTGCCAACGATCACAAGAACGATGAAGCCATGAAAGATTTTAACCAGGCACGTGCCTTATTCCCTGGCTTTGAACTGGCAAAACAGAATATTGGATTCATAAAACAATTGAAAAAATAAAGAAAATTAGACAATTTGGAAATTAGGCAATTAGATAATAATATGAAAAAAATAATTTTGACCTCAATAATGGCTGGATGCTTAGCTTTGATTTCATGTAAACACCATGGAAAAGGCACTGATACAACCACTACAAGTTCCTCCACTCCGGCAGCCACTTCTATGGATCCTGTAAAAGCAGAACGCATTGCACACAATAAAGCGGTATATGATATGGCTGCCAAAGTTCATGACAACTATACCCAGCTTAACGCACTGTACAATATTATGGCTGATGATACGACTAACAGTCTGAGAAACATGGATTCTGTAGCTGAAATTTATCTCAAACTTAATTTGGGCACACCTGCTTTGAAAATGGCAGAGAAAATTCTCGCAAGAGAGCCCGGAAATGAAAAGATGCTTGAACTGAAAGCCGAAGGAGACATGAGCCTCGGTAAAAATGAAGAAGCGCTAAACATAAACAGGCAATTGTTTGACAGAACAAAAAAATTAAAATATCTTTTTAATATCGCAAATGTGCAGCTGCAGACAAATAATATGAAAGATCTCAATGAGACACTTGATAAGATAAAAGCAAATCCAAATTACCAGACTGATTCTATTGAGGTAGCTGACAACCAGAGCGGAATGCTTCAAAAGGTTCCTGCACCGGCAGTTATGAGCTATGTAGAAGCAATGCTTAGCTATCGCAATAAAGATGTTAAAGGCATGTACGCAAAATTAAAGCAAGCGGTTACTATTTTCCCTGATTATATTAATGCAAACAGGGATATTCAGGCAATTATGCAACAAAGTCAGAGAGCGCAACAATAACCTGATAATGAACTTTTATGGTTCAGATTTGTTTTAATGCAAATCCCTGAACCATAATGATTATTCACCCTAAATTTAAATTATGAAAAAAGGCCTTGTATCATTTTTTGGAATTTTCTCTTTGTTTTCCTTTGGAAAACTTCTTCATCACCCTACCATAGAGGGCGAAAGCCAGAAACCCGAAAAAATCCACGAAAAGGACGAAATTAAAACTACATCTATCGTTTCTGATGAACTTGCATTTGCAGGACAACCCGTACCAATGGCCACCCCGGCCGTAAAACGCAGGTTTTATACAGAACTTGCCACTTCCAAATACTGGCGCTTTATCGCGACCAATCTCACCGTTAAATCAGACAGGTACTTCCCTGTCGTCAGACCCATTCTTAAAAAATACGGAATACCCGACGATTTCAAATATATCCCATTGATGGAGAGCGGATTCACCAATAAGGTATCTGTTTCCGGTGCAGCCGGCCCTTGGCAATTAATGCCTGAAACAGCAAAACATTACGGCCTGCTCATGAATAACCAGATTGACGAGAGGTATAATCTGGCACTCTCGACAGACGCAGCCTGCAAATACATCGCTCACCTGCATCATCAATTGGGTGACTGGACCCTTGCTGCCGCTGCCTTTAACAAAGGCCTGGACGGTATTAAGAATGCCGTGGCGAGGCAAAAAACAGCTTCCTACTATACCCTGAAGCTTAACCCGCAGGCTCAGCACTATGTTTTCCGCATCCTGGCTACAAAAGAAGTCGTCGAACATCCATCGAGGCATGGATTTATAAATAAAGCAGCACATTTTCATTACAGCATCCCGACTTTAAGGATAAAAGTAAATAACTCCATTACCAACCTGTCGGCATTTGCTAAAAAGCATGGCATTTCACTTCAAACTTTAAGGGCATATAATCCATGGCTCAGGGCAAACCGCTTTGACAATCCCGGCAGAAAGGTCTGTTACCTGGAAATACCATTGCTGAATGAGTTCTATGTGCCGAAGGTAAATGCGATATAAGGACTTTTCGAACTGCGGCTATTTTTGCCTCTATTCAATTTCTTTAAGCAGGAGCAGCAATTCCACGTCATTGATATTGGATCTTTCTGATTTATCATAGATCGAAATCAGGAAAACAGTCGTTTCCTCAATATAGAGATATGTAATGACCCTTGCGCCTGCGAATTTTCCTTTGCCTTTACTTGCAATTGCAAGTCTGATTTTATAGCAATCGTGACCGATTGATACACCTGATTTAGGATTCTCAACAAGTTGGTCAATTAGTTCTGCATATTCATCTTTAAGGGAGGGATATTTTTTCGCTAGTCTCTTTAGTTCCCCTTTAAATTTGGGAGTAGCTATAATATTATAGCTCATGCAATAAAGCTTTGGCAGATATCCCTTTAAGTTTCCCTTTTTTGATCAGGTTTACTTCATGGACGGACTCCTTAATGTCCTTCATTATTTGTTCTTTGGTTGGCTCATCATCCAACCCGACTTCCTTAATAAAGCCCAGATTTTTTATCAATTCCATGAAAAAGGGGTATTTTTTCTCAGGAACACTTATTGTTATTTGTTTCATTGTTTGATTCTTATCATTCAGGATGTCCTAAAATGGGCAATGCAAATTTAATGGAAATAGTTCCGTCTTGGAAATTGCTCAGCGTTTTCTTTTCAAAGGCCGAGAAACGACTAAGCATCAGATTTGGCTCCAAATCCCCCAAATTTCCCTTAACTTTGCAGGTCGGAAAATCCATAAGAACTACAATTGGAACCCTCCTCGCAATATATTGTTGATATAGGGTTTAATACTAAGAATGATCTCAGCAAAAGCCCCAAAGTCACCCGGTAAGAAATCTTCCTCGAAAGGAAAAGAAACTCCAAAACCTATTCAGGATGAGGTAGTTGAAAACGGTACCATCGAAATTTTCGGTGCGCGCGAACACAACCTCAAAGATATTGACCTGGTATTGCCTCGCAATAAACTTATCGTGTTCACCGGCCTCAGTGGCAGCGGCAAATCCTCTCTCGCATTTGATACCATCTATGCCGAAGGGCAGCGTCGCTACATGGAAACATTCTCGGCTTATGCGCGACAGTTTATGGGCAACATGCAGCGCCCTGATGTGGACAAGATCAACGGACTGAGCCCTGTAATTTCTATTGAGCAAAAAACCGTCAGCAAAAACCCGAGGTCCACCGTCGGTACCATTACTGAAATCTATGACTTTCTCAGGCTCCTTTTTGCACGCGGGTCTGATGCCTATTCCTATGTGACCGGCAAGAAGATGGTGCGCTTTACCGATGAACAGATTCTGAGCGCCATTATGGAGCAGTTTACCGGCAAATCAATATATCTGCTTGCCCCGCTGGTTCGGCGTCGTAAGGGACACTATAGAGAGCTTTTTGAAGGCCTTCAGAAGTCGGGGTATAGCAAAGTACGTGTGGATGGAGATGTGCAGCAGATCGTGCCTAAAATGCAGCTCAGCCGCTACAAGATCCATGATGTAGAACTGGTGGTAGATATCCTGAAAGTTTCTGAAGAAAGCAAACAAAGGCTTCGCGGTTCTATGGATCTTGCTTTCCGCCAGGGGAATGGCTCTATAGCGATTCTTGATTCTGAAACGGACGAACAGCGCTTTTTCAGCCGGAACCTTATGTGCCTCGATTCGGGTATATCTTATGATGAGCCGCAGCCGAACTCTTTCTCCTTCAATTCGCCTTATGGATGGTGCCCCAAATGCAAGGGACTCGGATTTTCGTACCAATTTGAACTCGATGATATTTTTCCCAATAAATCACTAAGCATTAAGGAAGGCGCTATTGCTCCCTGGGGAAAGGATGTTGATTATTGGAATGCCTGTAAGTTAAAAGCTGTACTCATAAAACACGGATATAAAGGCACTGAACCCATCAGCCAGTTGTCTGAAGATTGCATCAATGAAATCCTCTACGGCAGCGAAGAAAAAATAAAAGTAGACTACAATTATACTGAAGTAAGCGTTGATAATGATGGGATTGTAGATTATTTCGAAAAAGTGCTGATCAGCAATACCGGAGACGATCTGAAAGAAAATCTTGAGAATATCGGTCACCTGGCCAACTGCCCCGAATGCAACGGCTACCGCCTGAAAAAAGAAGCCTTGTATTTTAAAGTCGGTGATAAAAACATCGGCGAAGCCTCTGTGCTACAGCTTGATCATTTTTATGAGTGGATCATGGAACAGGTGGGCAATCTTAACTACAAAACCAAACAGGTTGCCGGTGAGATACTTAAAGAGATCGTAACCCGAACCAGGTTCCTGCTGGATGTGGGATTGGATTACCTCACGCTGCACCGCGGCGCTTACTCGCTTTCAGGTGGTGAGGCACAGCGGATCAGGCTGGCCACACAGATCGGTTCGCAGTTGATCAATGTGACTTATATCCTTGATGAGCCAAGCATCGGTCTGCACCAGCGCGATAATATGCGGCTCATTGACGCCCTTAAAAACCTGAGAGACATCGGCAATACGGTCATCGTGGTGGAGCATGACAAGGAGATGATCCTGAACAGCGACTATGTGGTGGACCTCGGCCCGGGTGCGGGTGTACATGGTGGCAAGATCGTGACCGAAGGTACGGTGGATCAACTCATGGATACCGAAAGCATTACCACAAAATACCTGCAGGGCACCCTTTCCATTCCCATCCCTGAAAAGAGGCGGCCGGGATCCGGCGAATTCCTGGAACTCAATGGCGCCAAAGGGCATAACCTCAAGAATGTAAATATTAAACTGCCCCTGGGCACATTGATCTGTGTGACAGGTGTTTCCGGCAGCGGAAAATCATCCCTGATCACCGATACATTGTATCCTGTTCTTAAAAAATATTATTACCGCAGTTCCGCTTATGCCCTGCCGCACAAGAGTGTAGAAGGCCTCAAGCTGCTCGATAAGGTGATTGAAATAGACCAGAGCCCGATAGGGCGCACGCCGCGCAGCAACCCATCTACGTACACCGGTGTTTTTACCCATATCCGCGCGCTGTTTACCCAGCTGCCCGAAGCCAAAATACGCGGGTACCAGCCGGGCAGGTTTTCGTTTAATGTGAAAGGCGGCCGTTGCGAAGAATGTGGCGGCGCGGGACTCAAAGTGATTGAAATGAATTTCCTGCCGGATGTATATGTGGAATGCCCCGTATGCCTCGGCAAAAGATATAACCGCGAAACCCTGGAAGTACGGTACAAAGGCAAGTCTATCAGCGATGTACTGGACATGACGGTGGAACATTCCATTGAGTTTTTTGAAAACATCCCGGCCATTAAAAGGCATGTAAAAACCCTGAATGATGTGGGCCTTGGTTACATCAGGCTCGGGCAGTCATCTACCACCCTCTCGGGCGGGGAAGCGCAACGGGTGAAACTGGCTACCGAACTCGCGAAAAAAGACACCGGCAAAACTTTTTATATACTGGACGAACCCACCACCGGCCTGCATTTTGAAGACATACGCATCCTGATGGACGTCCTTAACAAGCTGGTGGACAGGGGAAATACGGTCCTTGTGATTGAACACAATATGGACGTGATTAAGATGGCGGACCATATCATTGACATGGGCCCAGAGGGCGGCGACAAAGGCGGCAAAATCGTAGCCGAAGGCACACCCGAACAAGTGATCAAAAACAAAAAAAGCATCACCGGGCAGTACCTTGCTATGGAAATGAAGCCGATGTGATGATGTGCTAATGTGATGATGTGCTAATTGGCTAACGCACAAGTGATCAATACTGTCATTTCGACGATAGGAGAAATCTGATACTGGCATACTCATACCCTCAAACTCTCTTGTCATTTCGACGATAGGAGAAATCTGATACTCTTGCGTCAGCCCTAAGTGGATTTATTTTTATTATTTTTGCGTTGGATAAGATATAAACACTTCATACTGTGCAAACGCTTACGATTGATATATTAAACGAAAAGGCCGTAAAACTCCTGAAAGATCTGGAGAACCTGAAGTTGATAAGGGTACGTAAAAAAGCCACCCCTGCCAAAAAAACTGCGAATTTGGTAGAAAAATACAACGGCGCCATGAAAAAGGAGCCCCTGAATGATATTGATTCCCAATTAAAAGAGCTTCGAAACGCATGGCAGTAAAATACCTTTGGGATACCAATAAGGTTATTTACTTTTTGCCAAAGCAGTTCCCTCACCCTGCTGAAAAATTTGTTGTCGATCTCACAAAAGATGCGAAACCTGCTATTTCTTTCGTGACCGAAATTGAATTGCTTTGCTGGAAATCAACTGACCAGAAAAGCCTTGATATCATAAACAGTTTTATCAGTGATTGCGATGTAATTGAATTAGACCAATCCATAAAATTAAAGACTGTAGATATCCGTAAAACCTATAGAACCAAATTGCCCGATGCCATTATTGCCGCAACGGCTATAGTTAATGGCATGACGCTCATTACAGGCAATGTTTCTGATTTCAGCATTGTTAGTGGACTGAAAATCATTAATCCATGGGATATTTGATTGATAGAAAACCTTTAAGGGTTTAAACTCACTCGCGCCAGCCAATTCCACTCTTTCGTTTTTCAAGGAGGGGAAATCCAGGATGATTTTGGAATTTGCAAGGCCGGAGTGGTTATTACCCTCTAACTCACTCGCGCCAGCCTCCCCCTTTGAAGGGGGCAGGGGGATGATCTTCAAAATCAAACACATACCCTCAAACTCATTCGCGTCAGCAATACTCCTCTCCTTCGTTTTTCAAGGAGGGGAAATCCGAGAGGATTTTGGAATTTGCAAGGCCGGAGTGGTTATTACCCGCAAACTCACTCGCGCCAGCCTCCCCCTTTGAAGGGGGCAGGGGGATGATCACAAGCTAAGTTTTGCTAATTTTGCGAGAATGATTCAGCGCGTATACATAGATACTTCTATTGTTGGAGGATATTTCGATGAGGAATTCATAAAAGCAACACATAAACTTTTTGACAGATTGGAAACCGGGGATATGAAATTTGTCATTTCAGATTTACTGGAATTAGAGCTTGCAAATGCCCCTAAACGTGTGAAGAATTTATTGTTAAACTATCCGGAACATTATTTTGAAAAAATAGAATTGACCAACGAAGTCCTTACCCTCGCAGATATGTATATTTCTGAAAAAGTAGTAGGTAAAACAAGCCTTGAAGATTGTCGTCACATAGCCCTTGCAACAATAAACAAGGTAGATGTGCTAGCCAGTTGGAACTTTAAACACATTGTAAACCTTGATAGAATTAAGGGATACAATTCCGTAAATTTAAGAATGGGGTATGCGTTGCTCGAAATAAGAAGCCCGATAGAACTGATTAGCTATGAATAAGAAAAAAACAAAAGCCTTTGACGCTGTAAAAATGATGCGGAATATCCGTGAAAAAATTGGCGCCGAAACCCAGGGTATGACTCTGGAGCAATTGAAATTATATATTGCTGATGGCATCAAAAAAAGCCACAAAGCGATACCGGTTAAGAAATAATTTCATTGTGAAAATGCCTTAACCTCTTTTCAAACTCACTCGCGTCAGCAAATTCCCCTCCTTCGTTTTTCAAGAAGGGGTGGCCTGAAAGGCCGGGGTGGTTTTTTCTCTCGAACTCTGACTCATTTTTGAAAATAGTATGGAATGTTTATTTTCGTAGTAAATTAATAATCAGGCCAAACAGATGTCAACTACAAGGAAATTACAAGTTAAAGGCAACGAAATAACCGTTATCAGCAATGGTGAAATGGATTATATTTCACTCACCGACATGGTAAAAGGCTTTGGTGATGATACAATGATCTACAGTTGGATGAGAAACAGGAATACTGTAGAATTTATCGGGATATGGGAAGAATTGAACAACCCCGCTTTTAAAGGTAACGAATTCGTAACCTTTAAAACCCAGGCCGGCCTCAACAGTTTCAATCTTACGCCAAGGAAATGGATAGAAGCTACCAATGCAATAGGCTTCATTTCCAAAGCAGGGCGCTATGGCGGCGGCACGTATGCCCACAAAGATATTGCATTCGAGTTTGGGATGTGGATCAGCGCCGAATTCAAAATATACCTGATCAAAGAATTCCAACGCCTGAAAGAAGATGAAAATCTGAGACTGAAATCCGGATGGAGTTTTCAGCGGACACTAGCCAAAGTAAACTATAAAATACATACCGACGCCATCAAGGAAAACCTTGTTCCTGAAAAACTTACGAAGCAACAAATAAATGATGTGTATGCCGGCGAAGCAGATCTTTTGAACATGGCTTTATTTGGCATGACTGCAAAAACATGGAGGGATGCAAACAAAGGCAAAGAAGGAAACATCCGCGATCATGCCACCCTCGAGCAACTCGTTGTCCTCTCAAATCTTGAAAGCCTCAATGCCGTTTTAATTCATCAGGGACTCACACAGCCTCAAAGAATTACGCAGTTGAATGATATCGCCATTCAACAAATGAAATCACTATCCGGAAATAAACAGTTGAACAAGCTGAAAACCAATTAGTCACTGTGTTGATGTGATAATGAGACAATTGCTTTCGCATTCAAACACTCATTCGCGTCAGCAATATTCCCCTCTTTCGTTTTTCAATGAGGGGAAATCCGGGAGGATTTTGGAATTTGCAAGGCCAGCCTGTCCTGACTTCTTTGGGAGGGTGGTTTATACTCCGTCGAATTCAATGGGTTTAAAAACCGATCTGGAACCAGACAAAAAGCGGATGCGATGAATATTGAACCAATTCCAGTATTTTTGTGTAAGTTTTAACATAAATTTGTTCCAATGAAAGTAGTGCTTGATATACAGGATAATAAAGTAGATTATATACTTAACTGGCTTAAGCAATTCAATTTTGTTAAAATAAGCATTGGAAAAAACGCCAAAGCAAAGGCTGAAGCAGAAGAATTGAAAAACAAAGCGGCCCGCCAAAACAAAATGCAGGAAATGCTCTTGAAAGGGCCAGTTATGACTGACGCTCAATATCATGATTTCCTTGAAAAACGCAATCAATTCTCCGCTTGGAAATAATTTGTGTTGACACGGATATTCTTATTGAATACAACCGTAAGAAAACAAAATCCGAGTCTATTCTTTACAGGCTTACCGGCGAATATGATATTGCTGTTACTACCATTACGGTTTACGAAATATTAAGGGGAGATAACCAGGATGAAGATCGCTTTTGGAAAGAATATTTCGCAAGTATAAAAGTATTACCATTCAGTGTTGAAACGGCTGAAACAGCTGCAAAAATATACAAATCATTAAAAAGCAACATGATAGATATGCCCGACTTACTGATCGGAGCAATTGCCTTTCATGAAAATATTCCTCTCGCAACTCTCAACAAAAAACATTTCCAACGGATCCCGGGTTTGAAATTACTGGATTTTTAAAACTCAGACCATTCAACAAATGAAATCACTATCCGGAAATAAACAGTTGAACAAACTGAAATGATCCGATAGATCGACCAAACCTATAAGGTTTGGGAAACCTTATAGGTTTTAAGCCAGGAAATCATACATTTGGCAAATGATACCCAAGCCAGATTTTAATTATGCTTTTCTATGTGGTGACCAGCCAACTACATGTCCAAAATGCGCTGATATTCTGATGCTTGAATTCAACAGAGCCATCTGACCTGTTGTTCAGGAGTTTAATAAGTCTATTACGATGTTCTGTTTTGTTGTATTCTTGGCCAGTCAATTCCTTTTGAAGCATTTGAAAATAGTCTTCAATAATCAATTCGACTTCAATATCTGACCAATCAGCCATTTCGTCTTCTGGATTTACCCCGCTCATTTTAAAGTGCTAATGTAGGGGATTTTGA
>JABDEJ010000013.1 GCA_013287095.1 Bacteroidota bacterium
ACAGAAGAAGATAAACTTGATTTGGCCAGAGACCTTATTCAAAAGGCAAAAGATCAAAATGTGGGTTTGTTTTTACCGGCAGATAGCCTGGCAGCCGACAATTTCAGTAATGATGCAAATATTAAAGTGGAAGAATCAGACAATATCAGCGGTGACAGGATGGGATTGGACATAGGGCCTAAAGCGATAGAAGATTATAAGGCGATATTAATGAAATCCAAAACCATTCTTTGGAATGGGCCAATGGGTGTTTTTGAATTGAGCAATTTTGAGAATGGGACCAAACAAATTGCATTTGCAGTTGCAGAATCGACCTCAAAAGGAGCATTTTCATTGATAGGAGGAGGGGATTCTGTGGCGGCAATTAATAAATTCGGGCTTGAGGATCAGGTGAGTTATGTATCTACAGGTGGTGGAGCCATGCTAGAATACCTGGAAGGAATGGAATTACCAGGAATTGAGGCGATCAGAAATAATTGACAGCAGAGCGTTTATAATTGAACATAATTGCATTTTGATATTTGAAAATGTAGTACCTTTGCCGCTTCTATTAATTAGAAGACGATAAACCACATGGCAGTTAAAATCAGACTACAGCGTCAGGGACGCAAAAAAAAACCCTATTACCATATCGTAATTGCGGATTCCCGCTCACCACGTGATGGTAAATTCATAGAGAGAATTGGTATCTATAACCCGAATACCAATCCGGCAACCATTGACCTTGACGGTGATAAGGCTTTGGACTGGATGGCAAAAGGAGCTCAACCAACCGACACATGCAGGGCTATATTATCTTATAAAGGGGTAATGTACCGCAAACATCTTGCAAGAGGAATTGCGAAAAGCGCATTGACCCAGGAAGAAGCAGATGCAAAATTTGCGGCATGGATGGAAGATAAGGCAAACAAAATTGACCAAAAAGTTGCAGGCCTGAAAGATAAAGTGGATTTAGAGCAACGTACAAGGTTGGAACGTGAAGCTTTGGTGGCACACAAACGCGCCAAGGATATCATGACAAAAAATAATCCTGAGCCTGTAGCCGAAGAAGCTGAAAGAACTGAAGCGGAACCAGAAGCAAGTGTTGCTGAAACAGAAGCTCCTATTGCTGAAGCAGAGACCGCTGAAGCTCCTGTTGCAGAAGCAAATGAAGTAGCTGCCGAGGAAAAGGAAACCCCTGCCGAGGAAGCAGCACCCGCAAACGAATAATTAGTATGCCTGTTTGGAAGCTTGATGACGGCATCCTCTTAGGCAAAATACTCAAACCATACGGCTACCGTGGCTTTGTCCGGGTAGCCTTTTTTATTTCCGGGCTGGAGAAGGTTCTGTCTGAAGGGAAATTCATTTTTATAGAATGGATAGGTAAGCCTGTTCCATATTTAATCCAGGAGATTTTATGGGACGATGATAAAACAGCAAGGCTGAAGTTTGTGGATGTTGAGAGCCTTGATGATGCCTCAAAATTAATTAGCAGGTCTGTTGTCCTTTCTGAAAAATCTGTCCCGAAAAGATTATTGAAAAGCTTAGAATCTGAGGAATTGATTGACTATAAGGTATTTGATATACAAAATAAACTACTGGGCTTTGTCACAGGTCTTGATGAAAGCGGCAAACAGAGCATTCTTGAAGTCAAACTGGATGAGAGGGAATTCCTGATCCCATTTCATGAAGACCTGGTTAAGTCAATAAACTCTAAAAGAAAAGAGATTATTGTTGATCTGCCGGAAGGCCTGTTAGATCTTTAAAGATTACTGAAGACCAGGGATAATTTTCTGATAAGGCAAGTCTCCCATAAAATTATTCCATTCAAGCGGGGATAAATTCCGTGTTATTTTTTTCTCGAGCCTGTTTACAATATCCTGTTTATCAATATCGTATATGAAAATGTTTTTATCCTTTCCACCTGAATATACTTTTTTGCCTCCGGGTCCAATGGCCATGCAGGTTACCCAGCCATCATGCTCACTAAATACAATGGCAGGATAGCTTGTATTCCATTCCCATAATTTTACTTTTCCATCAAGGCCTGAGCTGGCCAATAAATTCCCCCGTCCAAATGCCACTGCACTTAAGGCTGTTTTATGTCCGCTTAGCGCTTCAGCAAGAGCGGATTTATGTTTACCTAATTTATTCGCTAAAGGGGCGTCGGGTTGATCCGTATAATATATTTTTAAGGAACCATCCGAAAATGCGGCTGCAACCACGCTTCCATCATCGTTGAAACTTAAACCCGTCACCTCACTGCCAGCCTTATCTTTGATAAGAAGGGTAGGAACATTGTCCTTTTCATTTTTATTGATCAAATAGATAGATCCATCCTCAGTTCCAACGGCCACCAGATTTTTTTCCTTTGAGTACGCCAATGAAAGAATAGGTTTCCCCAGAGTATCTTTACTCTGTGTATTATTCTGTAGATTATAATATATAATCATTTTATCAAGGCCCACAGATATCAATTCATTATTTGCAAATGCGATGCAAGTAATTTTATCGGCATGCACAGATAATTTTAAGGGTTTGTCTTTTATGTTATTCACACTCCACAAATAAATAAAATGACCGGATGAGGCAGCAAGCCATTTGTTGTCAGAAGAAAATGCAAGGGAGGTGAATTCATTATCACCCGACATTAAAGTTGATGATTCGTGCTGCGCGGCCTGCAAATCCCATAAAATTAATTTACCATCATCCCCTCCCGAAGCCAGATAACGGTTGTCAGGGGAAATTGCGAGACCTTTTACAATCCCTGAATGTCCTTTTAAAATGTACTTGTCATTATCGCTAAATGCCTTATTTGCATCATACAGCGCGGTCATGATATCGGCATTGAAAGAATCTTTTTTGTTTGTGAGGTTCAGTTTGTAAGCCTCCAATGCCAGGAGCCCCTTAACATTTTTTTCATCATTATCCTTGCCATAGCCTATAGATTGACCCGCCAGGAACTTGGCCAGGTTATACTGGCTTTGATCTTGTGCTACCTGCTCGTTAGATAATGCAAGTACCTTAAGGCTATCCGCTTTAGCCTTTTCGTCCTGGGCTAATTGCTTTTCAATCTTTGCCCTTTTTTCAGATTGCTCTGCGGATAATTTGGCTAACTCGGCTTTATTCCTCTGAATCCGTGTTTGAATGGTCTGAATATCAGCTAATCTTCTTTGTCTTTCTGCTTCGAGTTTTTGTTTTTCAGCTTTACCGGTTTGGTCTAAGGCCATTTTTCGCTGTTCCTCTGCTATATTAAAATTTTTCTCAGCCTCAGCTGCGCTTTTTACAGCTGTTTTCTCTGCTGATTCTGCTTTAGATTGCTGTTTTATCGCCTCTTTAGCACTCTTGAATGCAATATTTTGCTCGATTACCGCCCATAGGGTTAATGCACCTGCACATAAAAGAAAAACGATAACAATTACATTGGTAATGAGCCTTCTTCTTTTCTTTTCAGCAAGCATCCTTTCTTTTCCGGCAATACTCTCTTCAAGAAAATGCATACTCTTTTCAAAATGCTCGTTGTATTGTTCAGCCCATGCCTTGTGTGGGTCATTTTCTTCCTTCCATTCCAAAGCTACAGAAAGCTCAGGATCGCGCCACAAACCCGCAGCACCGGCTTGGAAAAGCACAGCAGCATCAGAGAGCCGTTGGTACATCTGTGCCGAATCGAACTCTTCATCAACCCATTGTTCCAGGCGTTTCCAGTTACGCATCAAGCTTTCATGAGAAATATCAACCATTGTTTCTGGCAATAATTCTACGCCTACGGGTGGCATAATAAATCCCCTTCCACTTTTTCTGAAAACTTCGAGGGTTTCAATGACACTTTTTTCGCTCGCTTTCGTAATTGCACAAATATCTTTCAGTCTCGTTGGTCTTCTTATGCCCCTATTGTCACTGCCTTTTACGGTAATACATTTGAAAATCAGCTCCGCCAGTTTTTTCTGTTTTTCATTCAGTTCAGCAAAAGCTTCATTTGCATGTTGGTTCAATGCATGCTCCATGGTACCTATGGCATTGTAGTTTACAAGATCCATTGGTTCACCTGGCTCTCCTGTTTTTTCCCTGTTTTCCCAGGTACGCATCAGGGCATGCTGTAAAATAGGTAATTGATCCTGGTTGTTGCTCATATCATTAAGCAACTGCTGCACCAGCCTTGGGGCTATTTTACCATGTGCATAATTTACGGGGCCTTCCACAACCAGTTTATAATGTTCCCGGTTCAGCCGGGGAATAAGGTACTGCCCATCGTTAATTGCTTCAGGCAGTCCTTCAAAAGCGGCGCAATCACCCAGAAAATCAGCCCTTAAGGTTATTACAACATATATTCCTGCATCTTGCTGACGAACAGCCTCAATTAATAAATTCACAAATTGAGTGGCATGTTTTTGGGCTTCCAAATCATTTTCGGAAGCAAAACGGAACAATTCTTCGAACTGGTCAGCCAGTATAAGAATATTTGTGCCTCTTTTAATGTTAGCCCTTACTATTTGCACCAGCCCCAGAGCGCTTTCATTCAATATCTCGAAAGCATCGTCAACCTTGCTCCGGTTTTCTTTACCGATGCCGAATACATTTTGATGGAACAACGCTTTTGCCAGGTTGAAGATCGGGTTTGCACCCGGTCTCATAATTGCTATTAGCCATTCCGAACTACCACCGGCATTGTATCCGTTATAGAGCCTGGCAAGAAGACCTGCTCTTACCAATGATGATTTTCCACTCCCGGAGGTGCCGACAACAGATACAAAATGATATAAAGCAAGTTTTCTGAGAAGTTCTTCAACCTGGTGTTCTCGTCCAAAAAATAAAGGACTCTCCGCAACATCAAACGGCCTCAAACCGGGGAATGGGTTTTCTGCCAATGAAGCACTTATTTTAGAATTTGCCACTTATATCAGTTTTTCTAAGGTGTTTACGTCCCAACGAAAGGTCAAAAATACTAATTCCGTACAAACTCAAAACGTTTTAATAGTTAAACTTGCCCGGAACTCTTATAATTAAGGACAAGTTTCCCCTTAAATTGTTTTCAACACTGAAGGAGTGTCCGATAAATGAAACTTCTATCAAAGAAAATGCTGTTTTTCTGAAAATTGTCTATTTTTGGCTCATAGTTATCCAGATAAATATCAGCCTGGGATGGGAAAAGAAGATAAATTCGATTTAAAAAAGCTTGCAGAATGTTCTTAGGGAGCTCAAAAAGAGATATTCAGTCCTTAAAGGAGAGGACTGATAAGGCTATTAAAGGCAATGAATTTCATCCTATTGAAATAGAGGAGGATGGTGAAATAGGGGAGCTTGGCAAGAATTTTAATAGTCTTGGCCTGAGACTTAATGAGGCCATTGTTAAAATAAATGAGTTGGCTAAACTTTCAGAGCAAAACAAGGAACTTTCGGACAAACTTGTTGAATACCAGAGCTCTATTGATCAATTGTCAATAATCGGTGAACTTGGACAAAAGGTAACCTCTACACTCAGTATCCAGGAAATGTTTCAAAAACTTTCTGAGATCATCAATTCGATGATGGACGCATCTGTCATCTTATTAGGAGTCGTTGACAGAAAGAAAAAATTAAAGTTTTACAGATCACCCGAGTTTCCTTCTGATGCCAAGGATCCGCCCTCAGTCAACGAAACAACTGTTGCGGAGTGGAGTCTCGCCAATAAAATAGACGTATTTCTTGATGATGCTGAGAAGGATTACAGTCGTTATTTTTTCGACCCGATCATAAGCCTTGACATGATGCCGGCAAAATCGGTTATCTGTTATCCAATGACCCGTAATGAGCAGGGTGTTGGTGTTTTATGTATCTTTAGTTATCGAAAAAATGCTTATAATGATTATCATCTGAGTATGATCCGGTCTTTAATGACTTATGTTGGAGTTGCTATTGAAAATTCCGCTGTTTACGAAGAATTAAAAGCTACCCAATCTCAATTGGTACAATCAGAGAAAATGGCATCACTTGGACAGTTGACTGCTGGAATAGCTCATGAAATAAATAATCCTATCAATTTCGTTTCGGCAGGCATTGAATCATTAAAAAGTAATTACCAGGAAATTAAGGGACTGCTTGGTGAGTACATGGATCTTAAACCGGGCGAGGATAATAATGAGAAGTTAATAACCATAGAAAAACATAAAAAGGATATTGAAATAGAGATTCTGTTGCATGAAATTGAAGAATTATATGGCAGTATTAAAAATGGTGCGAGCAGAACAACCGAAATTGTTAAGAACCTAAGGAATTTCACACGCCTTGATGAAAACGAATTTAAACTGTCAAATCTGGAAGATGGGCTTGATTCAACACTTGTAATATTAAACAGCCAATTAAAGGACAGAATCGAAGTAATTAAGGAATATGGCCATTTGCCATTGGTTAACTGTTTCCCTGGACAAATTAACCAGGTTTTCATAAATATTCTTAATAACGCAGCACAAGCTATTGAGGGTCAGGGTAAAATCTGGATAAAGACTCAGGTAGAAAATGGATTTGCCGAAATAAGAATAAAAGACTCTGGCATCGGAATGAGTGAAGAAACTAAAAACAAAATATTCGATCCTTTTTTTACAACTAAAGATGTTGGAATCGGGACTGGTCTCGGACTTTCTATTTCTTATGGAATTATTGAAAAGCACCATGGAGCAATATCTGTTGAGAGCACTCCTGGTGAGGGAACACAATTCACTATCAAAATACCTTTAAACCTAAATTAGTATAATGGAAGAACAGGAAAAACCCACAATTCTTTACATCGATGATGAGGAAGACAACCTGGTGGTGTTTAAAGCAGCATTCAGAAGGGATTATCATATATTTACGGCACTTTCAGCAGAAGAGGGGATGGAAATCCTTAAAAAAAATAGCATACCTATTATAATAACGGATCAGAGAATGCCTTCCATGACGGGTATTCAGTTCTTGCAAAGCCTGCCTGATGAACCTGAAACGATCAGGATGATACTTACAGGCTTTAGTGATATTGAAGCCGTAATAGATGCCATTAATACGGGGAAAGTATATCGATACATTACCAAACCCTGGAATAAAGATGAGTTAAAGATAACCCTGGACAAAGCTTATGAAACCTTTAGTCTGAGGCATAAAAACAGGGTATTGATTGAAGAACTTCGGGAAGCAAATGATTCTCTTGAAGAAAAGGTGGCTGACAGAACAGAAACCATCAACAAGCAAAAAGTAGAGATAGAAGACCTGCTTCTTAATATCCTTCCGTTTGAAATTGCTGAGGAGCTTAAAAAATTCGGCAAATCGGCTCCAAGAAGACACGAGAATGCGACAGTAATGTTTGCCGATATTCATAACTTTACTAAAATTGGTGAAACCCTTACCCCTGAACTGTTGGTTGATGAACTAGATAAATGTTTCAGGGCATTTGATGAGATCATTGAAAAATATGGGATTGAAAAGATCAAAACAGTTGGAGATGCTTATTTATGTGTTGGCGGACTACCTACAGCCGATAAGTCTCACCCCGAGAAGGTTGTACAAGCCGCGTTGGAAATGCAACGCTACATGGAAAAATACAGGAAGGAAAAAGAAAAAACCGGCGGTATCGGTTTTTCAATTCGTATTGGTATTCATTCCGGTCCTGTTGTGGCAGGTGTAGTAGGGGCAAAGAAATTTGCATACGATATATGGGGGGATACTGTTAATACCGCAGCAAGAATGGAAAGTAGTTGTGAAGTGAACAAGATAAATATATCCGCCACCACTTACGAGTTTGTAAAGGATAAATTTGTTTGTACATACAGAGGCAAAATCGAGGCAAAAAATAAAGGAGAGATTGATATGTATTATGTTGAGTCTGAAAAACATTAATATTGTCGACGATCATCTTATTTGAAAACAGAAAAAATAATTTAGTATATGGATTATGAAAAGGCGAAGGCTTTTGTTTTTGCTAAATTGACGGCAGACTTGTTACCCGTCCTCACATATCATGGTATTCACCATACACAGGATGTGCTGACAGCCGCATTGATGCTCGCCAAAGCTGAACAGATTTCTCCTGCCGACACACACTTGATTAAGACTGCTGCACTATTTCACGATATAGGCTTTACGGTACAGTATAAGAATCATGAGGAGGTCGGTTGTGATATTGCCAGAAAAAGTCTGCCCCATTTTGGATATAACCCTGTGCAGATAGAAGAAATATGTGGCATGATCATGGCCACTAAAATACCCCAAAACCCAAAGACACCCTTGGAGGAAATCCTTTGCGATGCAGACCTTGATTATCTAGGCAGGAAAGATTTCTATCCCATTTCAAATACTTTATACAGGGAATCACTTCATTATGGATTTGTCAAAAACGAAATGGAGTGGGACCGGCTCCAGGTAAAGTTTTTTGAGAACCATCACTACTTTACAAAAACAGCCAATTCACTAAGGCTTGAGGAGAAAAATAAGCGCCTGCAAGAATTAAAGGATATTGTTGAGAAATATGACGAGGAAAGGGCAGGCTATGAGTAGCTGCGTTTTAATATTAAGTGATGTCTGACGCTAAACCTCAAATCGTTTTTATTCATGGTATGTTTGTAACCAACAAATGTTGGGCTAACTGGTTACCGTATTTTGAATCCAAAGGCTATCAATGTTTTGCCCCTGCATGGCCTTATAAAGACGAAGCACCCGAAAACCTTAGAAAAAAACATCCGGATATGCTAGGAGAAGGCCATGTTCATCTTCTTGACATAGTTGCGCATTATGAAAAATTCATCAATTCTTTACCAAGCCCCCCTATCCTTATCGGTCACAGTATGGGTGCATTGGTGGTTCAGTTGTTATTGAATAAAGGTTTGGGATCGCGTGGGGTAGTCATTGACAGTGCACCTCCCTTAGGTGTTCTTTCTACGGAATTTTCTTTGTTCAAAGCCAACTGGCCAGTTCTTAATCCATTCATAAACAAATACAAACCTGCATTATGGACTGAAAAGCAATTCCAGTACGCTTTTGCCGACCATATCACCGGTGATGAATTAAACCTGGCTTTCCAGGATATTGTACCCCAGGGAAAACTGGTTGCACGTGATTCTTTAACTTCAGCGGCAAAGATCAATTTCAAAGCAAAGACAAAACCGTTGCTATTTATTGCAGGCGAAAAAGATAAGATCATTCCAGCTTCCCTTAACAAAACTAATTTCAATAAATATAAGAACGCGCCATCCAAAACAGAATTCAGGAGGTTCCCAAACCGAAGGCACAATTTAATTATGGACAAGGGTTGGGAAGAAATAGCGGCTTCTATCTATGAATGGATCAACCATTTACAGGATAATAGCAATTAATTAAATTAACTAGTAAGTCAGGTTATAAATTGCCGCTGCTTCGTCAGCAGAAATAGCTCTGTTATAGATCCGTACATCATCAATTGAACCAACATAGCCTTTATTGGCAATGATCAGATTACTCACTCCGACCGAAAGCTTTTCGGGATAAGATTTTTGAAGAATACCATTCCAATAGAGTTTCGTATTTGTGCCATCATTCGTTGCAGTAATATTTACCCATTTCCCGTTGGTTACTACTGAGTCACTTGCACTGGCTCCGGTGAGATGGGTCAATTCACCATCAAAATCACCTAGAAAAGTACCAATTTTATGAACATTCAGGTATAATGAACCCACGGCTCCTGTAATAACCTGTAGTGCGGAGGCATTTTTTTTCGTTTTAATCCAGATGGATAAAGTCGCACCTTTTGCATTATAGTCATTAAATGCCAGTACAGTAATTGCTTTTTTGGTCCCGTCACAATAATAGGCCCCGTGGCTTTTCCCAAACCTGTCGTGTGCGGGTTTGGCATTGTTTACAATCCCATTTCGCCCATTGCCACTTGAGTCATTGGCATTTCCGTTAAGTGGATACCAGGCAATAAGTCCATTGGTCAGGTTTACCTGAGCGCTAAGCTTGGTTAGGGTACATACCATCGCCACGATGATGCAGAATAGAAAGAATTTTTTCATAACCCCAAAAGTTTACACAAAAATAGCAATTTCTAACCGAATTAGTCTACGTATATTTATTCAAGATCCAGTGGATAGGATATACCAATGGTTGTGAGCACACCCGCTGCATATATGGTTCCGCGATAAGGCAGGTCTTTGACTGTGTAAAAGAAACCATATTCACCTATAGCTCCTATATCAATTTTGATTTTAGAAATCTGAAAATTAAGACCAATACCGCCCTGGGGGCCTCCGTTCGCTCTGTGCATATTGCTGGTGGCGTATATGGTTTTATTATCATTTGTATAACTTCCATAAAACAGGTATCCGGCATATAACCCGGCTGTGTAATAGAAATTTATATGTTTTACGATCTGGTAGCTCCATTTCATCCGCCCGTAGATATCTACGTATTCAAACATCATGTTTGACGCGAAATCCTTCGGATCTTTAACTTCCGGTTTTAATACTATCGGGCCGGTTTCCTCCTGGCTGAACATAAACCCTGTATTTATGAATAGGTGATCGAGGCGGTCAAATTCGGCAAAGATGCCTCCATTGTACACCGGTTTGTAAGTAAAGTCGTGAATATCTGTATACACACCTGAAGGGTATGTATAGCCACCTGATAAGCCAAAATTAGGCAAATCCTGTGCTTTTACACTGATTTTCAAACATATAAATGCCAAAACTACCAGTAAATATATTTTTTTCATTTCGATTTTTCTGAATTGAGGTGCGAAATTAAAGATTTGAGCCCAAAACGGGGCAACTAAACTGTTTAGTATTGATAATGGGACAAAGATGCCGAAGCTGGGAATAGCGGGGCAACTAAACTGTTTGATATTGCGTCTTATTTAATATTGGAATTTGTAATTTGGTATCCTTCAGTTTTTTTTGCGAAAAATTGTATATTTGATACAAAACCACCTACATGCACAAATCATTGCTGATTATATTTTTTGCCGTATGTTATAGATTTATTTCATTCGGGCAGATCGAGGGGGCGAATATAATTCTAACGACAGGTGACGCCTGGCTGAGTTTTGATTGTAAAGGAGTACATTTTATTGACAAAAGCAATCAATCATCGTATGATCTTTCAAGTTCTATATCTGATACTTTTGGGAATATCTTATTCTCAGTTCGCGATAGCGTTATTTATGACAAGAATGATGCAAGAATAACAAATCTGGACAGCTTTTCTTATTCTTCGATTTTAGATTTCGATCTGATAGTACCAAACCCTCAGAACATTGCCGAATATTATATTTTCTACGGGTGGTATGGTAGTAAGTTATTAAATCACTACTGTACTTACAACGTTATTGCAAAGAAAATCACTTCAAAGGGATTATTGAGTTCTGGCGAAAGCTACATTGCTTCCGCTAAAGTGCCTGGGAAACAGGCTTATTGGTTATTTTTTTCCAGCGGAAATGATATTTCGGCTTATTTGATTGACAATGCTGGCCTACATTCTAACCCGGTCACATCCAAAAAATTCCCTTCAATTTATCCAGAGTTGGTTCGTATGAACAACGAATGCAGTCAATTATTGTACTCTTTGCCAATGTCGCCAGGGGATTCAGTTCAAATGATAATTCTTGACTTTGATAAATCGCTGGGCACGTTCTATATGGATACGTCATTTATAATTCATAATTCAGGCTTAACTGGAGGTTGTTTTCGGGGTTATATTGCTATTTCTCCCGACAGTAAGAAATTATATTTTCCAACAGGCTGTGGATGTGGCGCATGCAAGACATTTAGCATTGTTCAATATGATTTAAGCAAAAGAAATGCAGACACTATTATTAATTCGGCTATTACTGTTTATTACGGGGACAAAAACAGAAGAGACTGGACTGAATGGATAAATGGTCCGGATTGCAAGCTTTATAATTCTGATTACAATTATAATTTTGGGATTATCAATAATCCTGATTTTAAAGGGATTGCGAGCGGTTACACTATTATGAATACTAAGACTTTTTCAAGTTATCAACCTGCTAATTTCCTCACCCGCCAGGATTATTGGCCTTCTTTTTCTATTGACACGGCCACAAATAATTCATTAGAACTCATATTTACTTACAATGCACCAAAAGCCGGTGAAACTTATCTGTGGGATTTTGGTGATCCGTCATCAGGGTCCTTAAATCATGATACAGGTAAAACAGCCTCACACGTATTTGTTCCGAGCAATGTTTATTATGTAAGACTTTTGGTTTTCAACAATGGGTATCACACTACATTCACCAGGCTAGTTTGTGTTCATCAAGGTATTATCACTCCGGTAAAGGATACCGTACTATGTATTCTTGACAGTTTAAAACTGGATGCAGGAAATCCGGGATCAAAATTTTTATGGTCGAATGGCGATACTTCTGAAACTACAATCATTGAGAAAACCGGTAAATATTGGATAAGAATAGTTAATGACCATGCAATACTTAGCGATACTTTTACTGTAGGTCTAAAGAATATTTATTTAAACCTTGGCAAGGATGTTTCAGTTTGCAAAGGAAATGATTATATGTTTTCCTCCAATATAAAGGATGCCAACTATTTATGGTCAACCGGAGATACAAGTTCCTATATTTTGGCCAAACAGCCCGGTGTATATTGGCTAAAGGTAGATTCAGTAGGTTGTATAGGATATGATTCAGTAAATCTGGCTATTATAAATCTACCAAAAGTCAATATCGGGCCGGACACCGCAATATGCTCAGGCACAGTACTGAAACTTAGATCAAATATTTCAAATGCCTCATATTTATGGTCAACCGGTGATACTACCGTTTCGATTTTAATTGAAAATCCCAGTGTATATTGGCTAAGGGTTGATTCAGTTGGTTGTTATGGTTATGACACCATTCTGGTGACTGTTAACCCTCTACCAGATATTGTCCCGCATCCGGTAACCTATTTTTGTGTTTATGACAGCGCCAGTATTCAACTCACTGAAAATGCATCATATTCTTATAAGTGGGAGACCGGGGATACAACTGCATCCATAAGGGTAAGTGAGCCAGGTATTTATAATCTGATTTTAAAAACCGATAAAGGCTGTGTGATAACAGATAGTTTTATCGTAAAATCAAATTGCCCCGGTAAATGGTTTATGCCTGATGTTTTTTCGCCAAATGGTGACGGGCATAATGATAGTTTTAAAGCAATCGGTATTGATATCACAGCTTTCAATATGAGTGTATATAACCGATGGGGAGAATGTGTTTTCACATCAACGGATGTTAACAAAGGCTGGGATGGAACATTTAAAGGGTTAAAAGCACCGGAAGACATTTACCTGTATATGGCGAATTGTCAATTTCCCGGCCAGCCAAAGCAGTTTGCGAAAGGAACGGTCCTTTTAGTAAGATAGTAATGTTATCATCGTAAATAATAAGACTATGAAAACTCCGGATAACAAATCAGGCAAAATCCTAACCCTGCATCCGCAGGGCAAATCGGGAAGAAATATTGATGTTGGGAAATATGACCTGCTCAAAGATGCGATACTATCAACCCTGAAAGGCAAAGAGCTTACCCACAATGAATTATTTCATGAGCTCAGGGCAAAATTAAAAGCAGGATTTGAAGGTAACCTGGATTGGTATGCAGAAACGCTAAAACTTGACCTGGAAGCCCGAAACCTTATTGATAGAACGGCTTCTAAACCTCAGAGGTATAAGCTGAAAGAGGTATAAAGGGCATACCCGGAAGAGCCTGTCTTGTAAACATTTCCCAAGAGGGGTTTGTTAGTTGGAAAATCTTCTCCAGTCCTTATGACAAAATTCTTTAAGTCTTCCTGGCAACTCATCAAAGAAACCGGGACAGAATTCTCTAATGACAATGCAAGTACATTGGCTTCGGCCCTGTCATATAATACTTTGTTTTCTTTGGCTCCCATTCTTATCATTGTCATAGCCCTGGGAGGGATGATTTTTGGCCACCAGGCCGTGGAGGGAGAAATCTTTAACCAGTTCAAATCATTTATAGGGGCTGATGGTGCAAAGCAATTACAGGATTTGCTGAAAAGTGCTTACCAACCGGGCAAAAGTATTGTTACTACTATTATAGCCACGGTATTGCTCATTTTTGGCGCTACTTCTGTTTTCTATCAATTGCAAATGTCTCTCAATACAATATGGCAGGTAAAACCCAAACCCAAGAAAAGCCTTCTCAAATATCTACGCGATAGGGTATTGTCTTTTGGACTCATCATCGCCATTGGTTTTTTACTTTTAGTTTCTTTTGGTATCAGTGCGGCCTTGGCGGGTTTCAGTCAATATCTGGCACAATTCATTTCCAAAGATTCTGTTATACTCCTGTCTGCACTCGATATTGTATTGTCCTTAATCGTTACGACCTTTCTGTTCGCACTAATATTTAAGGTGTTGCCTGATGCAAGTATCAATTGGGGTGATGTTTGGGTCGGTTCCGGAGTTACAGCAGCTTTATTCATTGTGAGTAAATATCTGATAGGACTATATCTCTCAAAGAGCAATATAGCAAGCACTTATGGGGCAGCAGGGTTTATTGTCCTTATACTTTTATGGGTCTATTATTCTTCAATAATGTTGTTCCTTGGAGCAGAATTTACCAAAGCATGGGCTACTTCTTATGGAAAACCCATAGAGCCATCCGAATATGCAGTAAGGATTAAAAGTGTGGAGGTAGAACAGGCGCCCACAGAAACACCCAAACAGTTCGAGAAAAAAGCGGACATTATTGAAAAAAAGGCGGATAAGCCCATAACAGCCGGAACTCCCGCGTCGTAATATCGGGGGTGTTTTTTACTCAAACACTTGTTTTTGAACATTATGAACTTCATATTGTTTCACCTGAATAATTGAATTTTAAACCAACTAAAAAATGATCATGAAAACGAAAAAGATTTTTACCACGGCAGTATTTTTAATTGCATTTGCAACATCGGGCATTGCCCAAAATGGATTGTTTGAAGCGCGGGTTGATATTGGTTATGGTACCACATCAGGCCCGCAATCAGTAACTAATGTTTCAGGTTCCACTTCAACCGATGTGCCATACAGTATGGGAATGGGATTTAATGCGGCCCTCTCAGCAAGTTATTTTTTCGGTGACCATATAGGTGCCGGTCTGGATATTAATTATGTGGTCGGAACCCCGACTACCGTTACCTCAGGCGGAACTATTCAATATACTTCTACTTTGCAAGGTAGTTTGGCAACTGTGACGCCTTTCCTGGTGCTTTCAGCTCATCCCGGAGGAATAAATCCTTATGGAAGGTTTGGCATCGTCCTTGGGGTTCCACAAGCCACTATATCTACAACTGCCGCAGGTCCTTTGGCCCCTTCCGGAACAAATATTGATGAAGCATCAGGAAACCTTGCGATAGGATTGTATGGGGCTTTTGGAGTTGAGTTTCCGTTATCAGGCAATCTCGCTTTAGATGTGGAATTGTTCGACAGATCTTTGCAATGGGAACCAGGACAGGTTGAAAATACCCAGGCTTATGATGGTGAATCTAAAGCAAAGACAATAACCTATTCCCATAGCGTTACAAGCCCTTCCGGAGACAACCAGGTTTCAAGCTATTCAACGCTTTATTCTCCATTCAGCAGTTTTGGAATTAAAGTGGGGTTGACGATGAAATTCGGGCAGATGTAATCGTGATTGACCTAATAAATAAAATAAAAGCCCGCCGGAAAATCCAGCGGGCTTTTGTACTGAGTCCTGACCCCTGATTCCTGAGTCCTGACTTCTGTACCCGGAGTCGGGCTCGAACCGACACGGAGGTGAATCCACTGGTGTTTGAGACCAGCGCGTCTACCAATTCCGCCATCCGGGCATCGTAAAACGAGGGGCAAACTTACATGAATTTCGCCGGATTGCGAATAAGAAGGACAAAAAAGCTTAATTGAAGCAGACTCGCATTCTCTTTTATTGCGAAGGAATAATATTCCTGATATTGGCCACGATCATGTCACTGAGCATACTGATGTTATGGTCAATTATTTTATTAATATCATTAGTAGATGATTGGTAGGTATCACCAACCACACCGCCCGACACATATTTGCCGTCAAAATCAAGTAAGGTGTAATGAATGTAAAAATCACGTTGAAAAACATTGTTTTGAAGGTCAAGACATGTCTTGAAGCGGGTTGTCATTTCAAAATTTGTAATAAAGAGGGTATAAGAACAATCATGTTTGTTCATAATTGCCGAATAAATGGAGTCTTTCCCCTTGATAACAACAGCCTCATCAAATTTGTGATGATTGGGGTTGGGCCTTTGACCGGAGTTATTTACGCAATCGCTCCCCCAACGCATGTAGGCAGGTCCCAATTTTTGCCATAAACTAAATGGCGGATATTCTTTGGCATATCCTTTCAGCTCTTTATATCGGGTTTTGTATTTAAAAATCTGGTAAAAAACAGAAATATCGCTATTTGGATCTTTAAGATTGTCTACAGGCTCTGTCACATCGTAATAGTAATTCATGTTTTCCATTAGCGATCGTGTAAAACTGGTTCGCATCATTTCGCTGAGCTGCCCAGGGGTAATTCCGCTTTTCCCGCATATAAACTGATCTCCTACAGCTTCATACATCTGGGGGTTGAAAGGCACGACAAGAATAATAACCTTGCCAAGGTTTTTAGACGTCACATTACTAAGGTCTTTTCCCTGCCCGAATACAACGAAAGGCAACAGGATAAAAAGCCCAAATGTATAAATCCAATAATATTTCCGCTCTTTCCCCTTAATCATCAACCTAAATCAAGCGCTAAAATTAACGCTTAAATATGAACTGGCTCATATCATTATATAAAGCAAATGCCATGAGCAAAAATAAAACCGACATTCCGACAATCTGTGATACTTCTAAAATCCTTATACTTACAGGTTTGCGTCGTATCATTTCAACCAATAAAAATATAACATGCCCTCCATCCAGTGCGGGTATTGGCAGCAGATTCATAAAAGCAAGGACCATGGATAATAAACCAGTTAACATCCAGAAACCGCTCCAGTTCCATGTAGAAGGGAATGCATTGGCAATACCAATCAAACTATGCAAGGATTTCGCAGGAAGTGCCCCTGTGATCATTCTCCAGAGTCCCTTTACATTATCTGCCACGGCATGCCATGCGCGGTTAGCACCGATTTTGAAAGATTCACCTAAACTATATTGTTCCGGTATAAAATTGAACTGGGCTGCGAATCCCATGTGGCCATCATTGTCAATTAAACCTGTTAATATAAGAGGAGAAGAGGCTGAGGCACGCTTCACGGTAATCTTAACCTCTTTGTTCTTGTTTTGGGCAAAAGCATGTGTGATGTCACTAAAAAATGGGGTAGCTACCCCATTTACTGCTGTTATAGAATCATTTGCTATCAAGCCCGCTTTTTTTGCATTGTCGATCGGAAAACCATCAACTGTTTCAACGGCAAACTTTTGTCTTAACTCCACAAAGGAATCTGGCCAATCATGGCTGACGACAATTTTTTTCGCAAAGTCTTTTGGAAGAAATATGGTCTGTTCCTTACCATTTCTGACAATTCCATAGTTGACATTATCATCCAGCAATAGGGTAGGACTGATAATATCGCCGGCTTTTTTTAGTTTTTCCCCATTCATTTTAAGGATCACATCTCCCGTCTGCAAGCCTGCCTCCCTTGCGAGACTGTGTGCAATAATGCCATTGTTCAGGTCGCTGATTGGGATAGATTCTTCTCCATAATGAAATGTATGCCAGGTAAATATCAATATACCAAGTATCACGTTCATTGTAATCCCTGCAAGCATCACTATAAGCCTTTGCCAGGCCGGTTTGGAGCGGAACTCATCATCCTGGGGCGCAGAGTTGGCAAAATCTTTATCCATGCTTTCATCTACCATGCCCGCTATTTTCACGTAGCCACCTAAAGGCAACCAGCCTATACCATAAGTAGTATCCCCGATTTTTTTGGAGAAAAGTTTAAATCCACCCGCATCAAAAAACAGGAAAAACTTTTCTACCCTTATACCAAAGATTCTCGATGCTATATAATGGCCGAATTCGTGTACAATAACCAATATTGAAATAGCAAGTAAAAACTCACCTGCCTTGATCCATACTTCCATTCTTTCTTTTTATATTAATGTTTTAATGTATTCTCTTGTTTCTTTGTCAGTTGCAATATAATCATCAAGACCTGGCGTTGCAATAAAACTGATTTCACATAAAGTTTTTTCAATCAGCTCAGGCATTTTCAGGAATGCAACACGGTCTTCTAAAAAGGCTTCAACAACAATTTCGTTGGCAGCGTTCAATATGCAAGGTTTATTTCCGCCATCTGCCATGGCTTGCATTGCGAGTGCAAGATTACGGAAAGTTTGGGTATCGGGTTGTTCAAACTCCAGTTTGGATAGATTGGCGAAGTCTAATTTGGGAAATTCATTCGATAGCCTTTGGGGATAGGCAAGGGCATATTGGATGGGCATTCGCATATCAGGCGGCCCTAACTGAGCTTTGATCGACCCATCAATAAATTGCACCATAGAGTGTACAATAGATTGAGGGTGAATGATTACCTCTATCTGATCCGTATTCAATCCAAAAAGCCACCTGGCTTCGATCATTTCAAGCCCCTTGTTCATCAGCGTAGCCGAATCAATAGTCACTTTGGCACCCATGGTCCAGTTCGGGTGCTTTAAAGCTTCTTTCCTGGTTATAGTTGACAACTGCTCCTTTTTATATCCCCTGAACGGGCCTCCGGATGCTGTTAGTATAATTTTATCAATTGATGTGTATCTTTCTGCGGCCAGGCATTGAAAGATTGCGGAGTGTTCGGAATCAACAGGCAAAACCGGAACGCCCTTTTCAATGGCTAACCTGCTTATCAGATCGCCCGCAACCACAAGTGTTTCCTTATTTGCGAGTGCGATGATTTTACCAGCTTCAATAGCTTTAATGGTTGAACTCAATCCTGCAAAACCTACCATCGCAGTTAAAACCACATCAATTTCATCTGTCTGTACAATTTGCTCTACAGCCTCAATTCCGGCATATACTTTTATGAATTCCTGTTTAAGAGCGTCTTTTACAATAGCGTACTTATCTTTATTGCAGATCACAACAGCATTTGGCTGGTATTTCAATGCCTGAGCGATAAGCATTTCATGATTGTTGTTTGCCGTGAGAACCGATACTTCAAAGAAATCCGGATTCTGGTCAATAACCTGCAAGGCCTGTGTACCGATTGACCCTGTGGATCCTAAAATGGCTATTTGACGTTTTTTTATTTCAGACATCTGAATTTTCTGGCTCTAAATGAATTAAAGTCTTAGTAATAATCATGCCAATTTACTTTGAAGCAAAAAAGGCTGGAGTTTATCTGCAATTGTCCGGTCGTTGCTGAGGCGTGGGAGTTTGTTTTGTCCGCCCAACTTGCCGATCGATTTCATATAGTTTATAAAGCCATCTTTTTGCATGGGGCTGATATGCAGTGTGTCAAGAATATTGCCATTTAATAGGTCTTTGTAATAGATGTTTTTCTTCCGAAGCTTTTCATCTAATGCCAGCCTGAATTTTTCCAGATTCATAGGTATGCTTTCGAACTCAATAAACCATTCATGATAAGGGAGTTCACCGTTAGTGGTGTTTACTTGCGGAGCCACTGTGAATTCAACGATCCGGGTATTAAATTCCTTTGCGGTTTCGGCCAGACAATATTCCACTTCTTCAGCAATGACATGCTCTCCAAAAGCTGAAATAAAATGTTTTATCCTGCCGGTTACCACAATTTTATACGGGTTCTTAGAAACAAACCTGACCGTGTCGCCGAGATTATAACCCCAAAGTCCGGCATTGGTATTCAATATCATGGCATAGTTTACATCCAATTCAACTTCAGTGATATTTAACCGTGTAGGGCTATCGGAAAAAATCTCATTTGCTGGCACAAATTCGTAATAAATACCTGCATCAAGTAATAATAGGAGACTTTCGTCTTTCTGGCTATCCTGGTAGGCGAAGAATCCTTCAGAAGCAGGGAAAGTTTCTATAAATGAAACCGGCCTGCCAATAGATTCCTGCAATTTTGTCCGGTATGGATCAAAATTTACACCACCATGAACAATAACAGAGAGATTTGGGAATAACTGACCGACTTTTTTATGTTCTTTTTCATAAAGCCTGTCAAAATACATCTGCATCCACGGGGGAATACCGCTGATCAGTGTCATATTACTATGGACGGTTTCTCCTACAATTTTATCTAATTTATCTTCCCAGTCTTCTATGCAATTTGTAGCATAGCTTGGCAACTGGTTTCGTTTTAGGTAATTGGGCACGTGATGATTAACAATCCCTGACAACCTGCCCGTTGGAATACCGCTTTTTTCTTCAAGTTCAGGGCTGCCGGACAAAAAAATCAGTTTGCCTTCAACAAATTTTGCATTCCCTGTTTCATGGATATATGATAAAAGAGCATTGCGTGCGCCCGTAATATGATAAGGCATGGACTCTTTTGAAATGGGGATGTATTTAACGCCTGAAGTGGTTCCCGATGTTTTGGCAAAATATAAGGGCCTGCCGGTCCAGAGTACATTCTCTGCGCCTTCAATAATCTTTTTTATGTAGGGGTTTAGTTGTTCATAATCCCTGATAGGGACAGCATCTTTGAAATCCTTGTATGTTTTAATCCGGGCAAAATCATGGTCCTCCCCGAAAGAAGTCTCTTTTGCAGAACTTATTAAAGAATTAAATACCTTTTGTTGTGCGCTCTCAGGATCAGAAACCCATTTTTTGGTCTGGCTGTTAACGATTTTGGCGAACCATTTGGCGGCATATGCCTTTATGCCCATGTATTTTAGTTATTAGTTAAAGTCATAGACTTTTGGAAAGTCAATGACTTTATATCATGCGAAATTACGTTTTATTTAGGGATTGTCGCTTTATAGTCAAAAGTCGACACTGTTGATACTTGTCTAAAACTTCACTATCTGCTTGCTTATATAGCCATCGTCGGTCATGAATTTTAACAAATAAATCCCCGGATACAGATGGTATTTTTCAGCATCTATGGTTAAGGAATATTCTCCCCGAGGAAGCGTATTGTTTTGTAGACTTTCGATTTGTTTGCCTGTGATATCAAACAAAGCGATATTCACCCTTGAGTAATTGCAAAGCGTGTATTGAAGAGTTGTGGATTCAGAAAAAGGGTTTGGGAAAAGATTAAGCTGATAATCATTTAGCTCAGATTTGATGTCTGACTTTGTAACATTTAAGGCAGAATCAAAAATGGCAATGCAATTTGTTAGCACTTGCAAAGTAACGTTGTAGCTCTTGTTTTTTGGGAATAGATGGGAAATCAGGTAACCATGCTTTATTAGTGTTGAATCTCCAAAATTCCAGGAATAATCAGAAGAGGGGTAGGTACTATCAATGGCATGGAAGATTGCAGAATCACCTCTGTAATTCATAGTCCAGTGGGCATTAGGTCTAGGAACTACGGATATGGTCAGTGAATCGGTTTTGCTGCATCCAAATGAATTTGTTTCTGTGCATATATATATAATGCTTGAATCAACTATTGTAAGATTGTATGATAATGTGGAGGTAAAACCTTTGGGAAAGCTTGTCCAACTATAAGTGGTCTCCGAATCAGGACTCGCTCCAAAACTTAGCTCGGTACCTTTGCATATAATTCTGGTAGGACCTGTAATGGCTTTTGGATTGCTATGAATATTTACAGAAATCGAAAAAGAATCATTAGAGGGCGCTGAATCTTTTAATCCGTTGGGATTAGATGTCCAGGCCCTTATGGTATCATCACCAGGGGTGAAATTAAATGTGCCGAGGCTTACCAATGCCGAACTATCTGTTATAAGATGCCCTGACCAACTATAAGGGGTTTGCGGTTTATTGTTAACAGACCATTGGATATTTGCTTTTGTAAGGGAATTCGAACCATAATTTTTTAATTTTACAATCACTTTTTGAGTGTCTGAACAGAAAGTCTTTGCGGGACCAGGAATATCAGCGATGCCTGCATCATTATGTAAGAAACCAAATTTTGCCAGGAAAGCATCGTTGGTTCCACCACTGAATGCAGTTTTATATGCTCCGTAAGTGGCTATTCCACTATTATTAGTTGTGATACCTGTAATATATATACTGCCTGAAGCATCTGCACATACCCCGTACGCCAATGAATATAAGTCACCACCGTAATACGTGCCCCAGATTTCGGCACCTAGTGTATTGAATTTTGCCAGGAAGGCGTCGTTTAATCCCACTATGGAAGATTGATATCCTCCAGAAGTTGCAATTCCATTTTTATCATTCGTATAGCCTGATATGTATATATTGCCTAAAGCATCGGTGCACACACTGTAAGATTCGGTTTCGTTGCCGCCAAAATAGGTTGCCCATGCTACTGAACCCTTTGAGCTAAATTTTGCAAGGAAAGATCCTCCAAAAGACGTTTGATAAGCGCCAGAAGTGGCAATATTAGAATCACTTTCAGTAATACCTGTAATGTAAACATTCCCGGAACCATCAGTGGCAACGCTGTTGCCTACCTCGTTTCTGTTGCCATAGTATGTAGCCCATTCTCTGTTACCAGAGCTATCAAATTTAGCCAGAAATGCATAAGGATTAGTACCGAAGCTGGTTGTTCGGATGGTTGTTAAGTACGCACCACTTGTTGCAATGCCAGACGTACTGGTTGCGTACCCAGTTATATACACATTTCCTGATTTATCTGTTGCTATTCCATTACTTTTATCAATAGCCTCTCCACCGTAATAGGTTGCCCACTTGATGTTTCCAACACTGTTGAATTTTGCCAGGAATGCATTCTCACTACCTGCAAGATAAGTCTGGTAAGCCCCGCTTGTCATCATAATAGAATCGCTTTCAGTTTCTCCGGTTATATATATACTCCCGGCACCATCAGTTGCTACGCCATACCCGATATTGTATCCGGGGCTACCATAACTACTTCCTCTGCCATAATAGGTGGCCCATAGTAGTGTACCATTGGTGCTGAATTTCGAAAGAAAAGCATCCTGCCCTCCATCTAATGACGACTGATAAGATCCTTTCGTTGCAATCCCGGAAGGACTTTCAGTTTCTCCTGTTATGTAGATATTCCCGGAGCTATCAGTAACAATACTATTCCCAACTTCATCACCACTGCCTCCATAGTAAGTTGCCCATTGAATTGCACCTTTGCTGTCAAATTTTGCAAGGAAAACATCACCGCCATTTGAATATGAAGGCTTATATGACCCTTTTGTGCTAATGCCTGAGGCGCTAAGTGTAGATCCGGTAATGAATACATTCCCTTGAATATCTGTAGTCACCGCCGATGCCTGATCCGTACCGGCTCCTCCAAAATATGTCCCCCAAAGCAAAGTTGGGTCAATAATTAAATCGTCGTTCTTATCATAGTTTCCAACCCTAAATCCATAATTAAATCCATTCTTTATAAATCTGCTTGGTACAACTTTTCCTTCTGCAAAACTTTTTGGGGCGCTTTCTTCTATTTTCCCAAGATCAAAAGAATATTCAATTCCAAAATCTTTTAATCTTTTAATCTTTTCAATTCCTCTCCATTGCAATTGAATATCTGCCACTTTTCCGCCGGGATGGACGATGAATGAATATTCCATACCTTGTTCTTTACAATTCAGTACCATGTCAATATGAGGGTAAATTGATTTGTAAGAAATTGTTTTGTAGGTAGTTACATTGGTGATACCATGATCCGCATCGCTGGTATTGTAGAAGTTTTCGTAATATTTCTGTTGGTTGGTGGCGATGATTTGGGCAGAAGGATCGCCGTTGATTAGGACAAGGTCGGTACGGGAAGTAGAAACAGGAGAATGGAGAGCGGAGAGCGGAGAGCGTTGCTTCCGCGGGCGCAGAACCCCTGTCGCTTCGGAAATAGGGTCATCGTTGTTCTTTTCAGTCTTCGTAAATACAAAACTGATCATCCCAGGTTTGCAATATAGATAAAGACCATCTTGATGACCATAATATTTAATATCCGAAGAAGAAAGTTGGCCTTTATTTTCTACAAAATTCCAATCTTTGTGATTTATGAATTGTGTGACATTCGAAGGTTTGGCTGCGTAAAGATGGCTGATAAAAAGAAGGCAGAATGTTATAATTATGAGTTTGTTGGATTTCATCACGCAGTCGAAATTTTATCAAATGTAATAAATTAGAATGAAGGGAACAAAGTAATTGTCGAATCCAAACTTATTGAAAGTCAAAGACGCTGAAACATTTGGAACAGAGATTCAATTTTAACTAATTTCGTCCCTGACAATTCCCCATTTGTGGTTTTCAAAGAATATTAGTCATAATTCTGTAAGAAACAAATTCTAAAAAATCCTTATATTTGAAGTATGATTGATTATTCGAAATATATCACAGTAGAACCTGGAAAACGTAGCGGGCAACCTTGCATACGTGGTTTAAGGATAACCATATACGATGTCCTTGGCTACCTGGCGGCTGGGGATTCGGAAGAAGAAGTGTTAAGCCATTTTCCAATGCTCACCCGCGAAGATATCCTGGCTTCTCTTGCATACGCAGCTGACGAAGAAAACAGGATCATGAGAATAGCTTCATAAAGCCGGAAGATTTGAAACTATTGTTTGATAACAACCTTTCGGTTAAAATTGCCAGGGCCATAATAACGCACTTTCCGGGCTCAAAGCATGTATCTGATCTGAAAATTGATCATTATCCTGATTTTGCAATCTGGGATTATGCCAAATCAAATCATTTCTGCATCATAACAAAAGACAAAGATTTTTATCACTTATCAGTTACTTATGGTCATCCCCCGAAAGTAATATGGCTATTGGCTGGAAATAGCACGAACATGGATATTCTGAAAATGATAAATTTTCACAAAGAAGATATTCAGGCGTTTCTATCAAATGATAAAAATATTTTACTGCTTAAATAGGGATTTTTACCAGCATTATCGAGTCGTTAATTTTTCAAAAATCAACGACTCTGAAATGGATGCCAAAGAGATTCAATTTTAACTAATTTCGTCCCTGATTCATGAAAGGTTCTCAAAGAATATTAGTCGCCATATTGGTTGTGGTGATAGGGGGTGCAGGAGCATACCTTTATTTTAACAAACAGCGCCAGCAATTTCCGCAGGCTTGTCTTGCTTTGCCGCAATCAGCAGTTTTTGCCTACCAGGGACAGAAGCTGAATTCGGAATTTGCTGAATTTGAAAACCAGGACATTTATAAATTTTTGCATAAGAATCCTTCTGTTGCCGCATTTGAAAATGATTATCTTTTTTTTGATTCGATTTTAAAGGGAAGTAATGTCATCATTAAATCATTGGCAGCAAGGCCATTGGTTGTGAGCCTGCATGTAACCACAGCCGATAATTTTCAATTGCTGTTTTTGCACCAGACTGAAAATGAATTTGATATTCATGATATTGAGAAGATGGTTAAGGTCTTTTACCCGGATGAAAGGGCTTTGGACCATGATTTCGAAAATGTAAAAGTTTCTGAAATCCTTGATGATAAAAAGCAACCACTCTTTGCCTGTGCATTTATGGATGGGATTATCGCCATGAGCAGGAACACGACCCTTGTAGAGGAGGCTGTGAAATCCTATCATTCAAGCAAGTCAAAAAACAGTGATCTTGTGAAACAAATGGTTTCCGCCGAAAATCAGGAGAAGGTGTACATTAACTATGAGCAATTGCCTGAACTTCTGAATATATATGTTTCACCGGAAACACATAGTCAGACAGAAGGTCTGAAGGATTTTGCATCGTTTGGGGTTTATTCATGGAAAGATGAGGCTGATCAGATCCGTTTAAATGGATCTTTGTACGCAGGCAGTAAATCAAACCTCGTAAACTGCCTTCAAGGGCAAACACCCAAAACCGCTAACATTCCTTCCATATTGCCAGAAGGCACTTCGGTATTTATGGATTGGTGCGCTGATAGTTTTGCTGCCTATTTTTCAAAATACAAGGCCTATTTATCTGATAAAGGAAAAGCAGATGCCTGGGATGGGGAAATGAAAGGCATTGAAATGGGTACGGGAATTTCGCCATTAAAAGATATTATGCCGGCAATCGGGACGGAATGGGGATATGCCTTACTGGAATCACCAGAAGGGGTACATCCAGATGAATTATTATTGATAAAGGCAGCAGATACTTCTAAAGCATACGAAAGCCTTAAAAAGCTTTCAAAGGGGCAATCTTCAGAGTACAATGGATATCAATTGAATCAGATACGTTGCGGAAGTGCTTTTAAGTTGTTACTTGGTGATCTGTTTAAATCATTTAATACCCCTTATTTTACCAAAGTTGGGGATTTTATCGTGTTTTCACAAAACAGTGCGGCTTTAAACAGATGTATAGACGCTTACAAAGACGAAAAATCATTGAAAAAGGCACAATTCTATAAGTCATTCTCCAAATCATTGATTTCAGAGACCAATTTTTTCATGTATATTAACCCTGAAAGAGCCACAGGATACGGCGCAGGGTTTGTAAAGCCTGAATATCAGGGTAAGTACAAAGACAATAAATTAATTTATCGGGGTTTTAATGGATTTGCATTCCAGCTTGCTGCAAATGGGAAAGAGTTTTACAGCCAGGTTACATTGGCGAAACCATCTGACAAAGAAGGGAATGTTGAAACCGCTTGGGCCATATCGTTAGGTGCAAGCCTCAAAGGAGTGCCTCATATTGTGAAGAATTATGAATCGGGTGTGAATGAAGTAATGGTTCAGGATTCAGCCAATGTTTTGTACCTCATTAGCAATACAGGAAGCATATTGTGGAAGCGGCAACTGGATGAGCCGGTAGAAGGAGGTATATTTACAATGGATCTCTTCAAAAACGAGCAATCTGAGTACCTTTTTACCACAACAAATAAAATTTATTTATTGGACCATAGTGGCAAAGATGCCGGAAGCTACCCGCTCAACCTTGCTGAATCGACTCATGCCGGGGTATCATCATTTGATTTTGATAACAATAAAGAATACATATACCTGGTAAGCTGTGACAGAGGTAAAATCTATGGCTATAATGGTAATGGACGCCCATTGCCTGGCTGGGCACCGAAAATGGTGGATGGTGCATTGGCAGGTTCCGTTCAAACATTTGATTATAATAATAAACATTATCTCTTTGGCGCATCTCAAAAGGGAACGGTGTATTTATGGGATATAACCGGCAAGGCTGTTGTGTCTCCTGTTTCATTGCACTCGGGGTTCAAAAACCCATTTTTTGTATCCCTGGATACCAAATCAATAATTTCAGCTGACAGCACTGGAGATGTATTTCATGTTTCTTTTTCAGGAGCCGTTAAAAAGAAAACTTATTCCAATTTTAAAAGCAGGCCATTCTTTAATTATATAGCCAAAGATGAGAACGGGAAAATGGAAACGGTTCTGGCCGGTGATAAAACCATTGCAGGATATGCAAATGATTCTATTGAGGCCTGGAAACTTGTAACATCAGATAATATCCTATATTCGCCACATATTATATATTTTAATGAAAAGCCTTTTATAGGATACGTAAGTGTAGCGGCCGCAAAAATTTATTTATTTACGGGCCTCGGGCAGTCCTATCCCAATTTCCCTGTTACGGGCAATTCGGATTTTGTAACAGGGGATTTGACAGGGAACGGCGACACCGATTTGATAATTGGAGGGCCTGATAAAAAGCTTTATCATTACAAACTGAATGATTAGATTTGCAAAACCATAAAAAAAATTTAAATATGAAAACAAGAATACTATTTCCTTTATTCCTGGCTGGATTTGCCTCTTCCGCAATGGCACAGAGTGATTTAAGTAATTTTACGGTTACCGGATCAGGGCTGGCGACCACTTTATCAACGGACTATGAGTGTATAGGTATCAATCCTTCAAACCTGGGATGGAACAATCCCAAACAAGTACATTTTGGATTATTGGAAGGTGGCTATTCTATCTATTCAGATGCCTTAACAAAGGCACAGTTTTCCAATAATTTTTTGTTGGACGATGGTGATGCAAAGCTTGGAACTACTACAACCACTAAACAGCAAGCTGCTGTAGAAATGGCTAACAAAGGATATGCCCTGAATGTAAATGAAACCTTATTAGGCCTTTCACTTCAATTACCGGGTATCGGTGGTTTTGGCTTTGCTATCAAGGCCGTGGGAAGTGATTACGTACACTTAAATGGAATAGGAGCTGATTTGACTTATAATGGAAGTAATGCTGCTTATTTTACTTCAGGCGCGGCAAAAACTAATCCCGAACCGCTTGATCAACTTTTTGACGGTTCTAAAATCTATACGGATATTCATACGGAGTATGACTTCTCCTATGGAAGACAATTATATCATACTGATGATGTCAAGGTATATGGTGGATTGGGTATCAAATTTGTCGAGAGTTATGGGATGATTGACATAGAATCAAAGAATGGAGTTCTTACAGCTTTTACGGCATTTGCGCCTAATTTCAATGTAGATTACGGTACGGGTCTTAGTCCGGCGCCTGATACCACAGGAGGTTTGACACCTATAGGCTCCGGCGTAGGTTTTGATTTTGGAGGCAGCGTTATTATCAAAGACAAAATAAAAATTGGGATATCCATTGACGATATTGGCTCTATTACTTATACAGGAAATATTTACTCAGCTCCTGATGCCGTTCTAAAATCAACAATTTCATCAGGGCTTGCATATTTCGCAAATTATAAAAACCTGAATGCCCTTGTTGGCGGCGAAGGTATTTTTAAACTGCAAAGCGGTGCAAAGACCCAAACCATTTCAATGCCGACCAATTTCCGCCTTGGTGCCAGTTACGAAGTTTTAAAAAGCCTTGTTCTTGGTGTTGATTTTATGGCACCTTTGGCAGATGTACCAGGAAGTCTTGCAGCTCCTCAGTTTGGACTGGGTGCTCAGTTGAAACTTGCTAATTTTATAAAACTATCTGCAGGATTAAGTGTAGGAGGGAATACAGGGTTTAATATTCCATTAGGAGTTTCGTTTGCTCCTGGTAACGGCACATACGAATTTGGAGTGGCCACAAGGGATATCCTCTACCTGGCAAGCTCATCTAATCCTAATGCTTCCGTTTTACTTGGATTTTTAAGATTTGGGTTTTAGTAATTAGAAATAAACCGGAATGAACCAACAATTAATAGAATCTATTTGGGATAACCGTGAGTTGCTCAAAGAAATAGCCAATCAGGAAGCAGTCGCCGAAGTTATAGAGGCGCTAGATAAGGGGAAAATTCGCGTTGTAAATGAAACTGAATTCGGTTGGGTGGTAAATGAATGGGTCAAAAAAGCAGTATTGCTTTATTTTGGTACCCGAAAGATGGAAACTTTCCATGCCGGCCCGATGGAGTTTTATGACAAGATCCCACTTAAAACCAACTATGAAGCGTTGGGTGTCAGGGTTGTACCGCACGGTATAGCCCGCTACGGTTCTTATATTTCTAAAGGGGTTATTCTTATGCCATCTTATGTAAATATTGGCGCGTATGTAGATGAGGGAACATTGGTTGATACATGGGCCACGGTAGGTTCCTGTGCCCAGGTTGGCAAAAACGTTCATTTGAGTGGTGGGGTAGGGCTTGGCGGTGTTTTAGAACCAGTACAAGCTGCCCCTGTTATCATTGAAGATGGCGCTTTTATCGGCTCAAGATGTATTGTTGTAGAAGGTGTTCGTGTAGGCAAGGAGGCTGTTTTAGGCGCAAATGTTGTTCTTACCGCTTCTACCAAGATCATTGATGTTACAGGTGAAATGCCGCATGAACGAAAAGGATTTGTACCAGATCGTTCTGTTGTGATTCCGGGAACCTATCAGAAATCTTTTCCTTCTGGCGAATTTGGGGTTTCATGCGCTTTGATCATCGGTCAACGCAAAGAATCTACAGATTTGAAAACATCTTTGAATGAGGCGTTAAGGGAATTTGATATTCCATTGTAGAATTTAAATGCAAATTCTATTGAGGAAGATCCTCATTATACAAACGGCTTTTATCGGCGATGTAGTCCTGGCAACTGGGGTCCTGGAAAAGTTGCATGATTTTTATCCGGACGCTAAAATTGATTTCCTTCTCCGCAAAGGGAATGAATCATTATTGGAGGGACATCCTTTTCTGAATCAGGTTATTATATGGGATAAAAAAGATGGCAAATATTCCAATCTTTGGAAAATACTGAATCAAATAAGGCATACGGGATATGATTTTGTTATTAACCTTCAAAGATTTGCGGCATCCGGAATTATCACAGCTTTTTCAGGTGCTAAACTGAAATATGGTTACGATAAGAACCCTTTTTCATTTCTTTTTACAAAATCGTTTCCTCACCCAATAGGGAAAAAAGGGGATATGGTTTATCTCCACGAAATCCAGAGGAACCATGAATTGATTGCAGAATTTACAGATTTTAATGCTTCAAAACCCAGGCTATATCCTTCTGAAAAGGATTTTGAAACTGTAAATAGTTATAAAACAGGTCCGTACGTTACTATTTCGCCTGCTTCGGTATGGTTTACAAAACAATTTCCAAAAGCGAAATGGGTAGAACTGATAAATAATATTCCTTCAGAATATAAAATTTATCTCACAGGAGGCAAATCGGACATTTTGCTTTGCGAAGAAATGAAAAAGGAAAGCAAACATTTGGATATTGAAGTTCTGGCTGGTAAGCTTAGTTTCCTGCAAACTTCAGCATTGATGAAGGATGCTTTGATGAATTATACAAATGATTCTGCGCCTTTGCATTTCGCGTCAGCTATGGATGCCCCTGTTACGGCTGTCTTTTGTTCCACGGTTCCAGAGTTTGGGTTTGGGCCTTTGTCCACAATCAGTCAGATCGCCCAGATTAATTATAACCTTGAATGCAGACCCTGTGGGTTACATGGATTTAAAGCCTGTCCGATGGGCCATTTTAAATGTGCTATTGACATTCAGATTTGACAACTTTTCAAAAGTTGTCAAATCTTTACTCCTATCCTTACCTTTGGGGCAATGATTGAAAAACAGATAAAGTTTGCTGTAATTGGTTTTGGCAATATTGGCAAAAGGCATGCTGAAGAAATTGCAGCTAACAAAGACGCCTTGCTGGTTGCAATAGTTGAAACTGATGCTATTGCTGCAGCCAAAGCCAAAACATTGCACAATATTCCCGTATATAATAGTATTAAGGCATTGGTTGACAACCATCCCGAAACAGATGTGGTTAATATTTGTACTCCGAATGGCCTTCATGTTCCAATGGCTTTAGAGGCCATTGGATTGGGGATAAATGTTACTGTTGAAAAACCTATGGGTTTGACAAAAAAAGATTGTGATACTCTTATAGCTCTGGCAAATAAGAAAAACAAAAGGGTCTTTTGCGTTCTTCAAAACAGGTATAGCCCACCTTCTCAGTTCATTAACAAAATTGTTAGCGGAAGCGAATTGGGGAAAATTTATTGGGTTTCAGTGAACTGCTATTGGAACCGGGATGAAAGATATTATATACCAGGAAGTTGGCGAGGCACTTCCGATATGGATGGCGGCCCTCTTTATACCCAATTCAGCCATTTTATTGACTTATTATATTGGAATTTTGGACCATTGAAAAACATCCAGGCCCGTTTTTATAATAACAATCATTCTTATCTTGAATGGATAGAAGATACTGGTACTTTTTCTTTTGAATTTGAACGGGGAGGCGCAGGTGTGTTTACATATTCTACTTCATTGCACGATTCAAACCTTGAAAGCAGTATTACAATAATAGGGGAGAAGGGCACCATAAAAGCCGGAGGTCAGTACATGGAAAAAATTGATTATTTTAATGTGGAGGGAATGGATACACCAAGACTTGAAGCATCTCAACAACCAAATGATTATGGACATTTCAAGGGGTCAGCAGCTAACCACGCTTTTGTAATTGACAATATTATAAAGGCTTTGAATGGGCAGCCTTATGAAATGGCAAGTGCTGAAGACGCGGCATCGAGCGTTGGGATTATAGAAGAGGTGTATAGATTGAGGAAATTTTAGACTTGTTGGCAATATGATAAAATATTTGTATCATTGATAAAAGGAAATCATGAAGGAGCCTATAGGGGTTGAAGATATAATTGAAGCATTCTACTGGCATAGAAAGGCGATCTTAAAATCGAAAGAGATTAAAGATTTTATTTTTGAAGACAGGGGAGGGTCTTTTGGACATCAATCACGATATACGTTTGATCAAACCATTCAAAGAAAAATAGAAGATCATTGTCCTGATTGTAAAGGATTCAAAGGGAAAGCTATTTTAAAAAAAGAGAAGCGAGCGCACTATAGCTTATGCCCAGAATACCAATATTTGCCAGTTAAAATGCCAGAAGTTACTATAAGTCTAAAACCAAATGAAGGCTTAAGTTATGATGAATTAGAAGGCGCATTTAGGAAAAGAAGGGAAATAAATTCTATTCAAAGAGATAGTAGTATTGTTATTGAACTTAAAAAGCTGTACGATAATCAATGCCAGTTATGTGAAACAAAGTTGCAAGTAGATGAAGACAATTGGTATTCTGAAGTTCATCACATCAGACCTCTTGGAGAACCTCATAATGGCTCTGACACTGCTTCTAATATGATTGTGGTTTGCCCTAATTGCCACGTTTTACTTGATTTTCATGCTATTGAATTGAATGATATCCATGTCAAAGAATCTCACTCAATTGACAAATCTTATTTGAAATATCATAATGACCTATACATTAAGAAATATGAGCAGCATAAAACTTTTTGAAAGTAAACAAATCAGGTCTGCCTGGAATGAAGAAGACCAGAAATGGTATTTTTCAGTTCAGGATGTAGTAGGAGTATTAACTGATTCAGTCAATGCTAAAGACTATATCAAAAAGATGAGGAAAAGGGATTCTCAGTTAAATTCCAACTGGGGGACAATTTGTCCCCCAGTTGGAATGGTTGCAGCCGATGGCAGGATGCGAAAAGTGCAGGCTGCCAATACTCAGGGCCTGTTACGCATTATTCAATCTATTCCATCCCCGAAAGCAGAACCCTTCAAATTATGGTTGGCGCAAGTGGGTTCTGAACGGTTGGACGAAATAGATAATCCTGAACTCGCCATGCAACGTACCAGCGAACTCTATAAATTAAAAGGATACGAGGAAGATTGGATTGAAAGAAGGATGCGAAGCATTGCAATCAGGGAAGAACTGACAAATGAATGGAAAACGCATGGGGTAGACGAGCATTCTGAATATGCCATCCTGACCGCAGAAATTTCCAAAGCAACTTTCGGTCTGACACCAAAAGAATACAAAGAAGTCAAGGGGTTGAAAAGAGAAAACCTTCGTGACCACATGACTGACCTTGAACTGATTTTTTCCATGCTAGGCGAAGCCTCAACGACCGAAATTGTGAAGACACAAAATCCGAAAGGATTTGTT
>JABDEJ010000014.1:0-113 GCA_013287095.1 Bacteroidota bacterium
GAAGATGTGCAGGAAGTTTTTATGGGCAATGTTTTGATCGCCAATGAAGGCCAGGCTCCTGCCAGGCAGGCTGCGCTGTTTGCCGGGCTTAGCAACAGTACTGTTTGTACCAC
>JABDEJ010000014.1:165-33020 GCA_013287095.1 Bacteroidota bacterium
GGTACAAACAGTACTGTTTGTACCACCATCAATAAAGTATGTGCAAGTGGTGCTAAATCCATTATTCTCGCAACCCAAACCATCCTGCTTGGCGATAACGATATAGTGGTTGCAGGTGGCATGGAAAGTATGTCTAATGTGCCTTATTATCTTGACAAGGCCAGGGAAGGATACCGGCTCGGGCATGGACAGGTGATTGATGGCGTGATCAAGGATGGGCTATGGGATGTTTATAATGACTATCACATGGGCAACGCTGCTGAAAGGTGTGCGGCTCAAATGCACATCACTCGCGAAGCCCAGGATGCTTATGCAGCAGAGAGCTATCGACGGGCTGCCAGGGCGGTTCAGGCTGGATTATTTAAAGATGAAATTGTTCCCGTAGAAGTAGTGGGACGCAAGGAGACCGTCATTGTTTCTGAAGATGAAGAATACAAAAAAGTAGATTTTAATAAAATACCGACTTTAAAGCCTAGTTTTCAAAAAGATGGTACACTCACTGCCGCCAATTCTAGCAGTCTGAACGATGGTGCATCAGCTCTCGTATTAATGAGTGGTGAAAAGATGAAAGAACTCGGGTTAAAACCACTTGCAAAAATATTGAGCTATGCCGATAGCGCCCTTGCACCCGAAGATTTCCCAGTAGCGCCCGTGAATGCCGTAAAACATGCCGTGCAAAAGGCAGGGCTTGAAATTAAAGATATTGACTTCTTTGAAATAAATGAAGCATTTGCTGTGGTATCAATAGCCAATAATACTTTGCTTGGCCTTGATCCCGCAAAAGTAAATGTGAATGGCGGCGCTGTGGCGATGGGGCATCCCATTGGCAATAGTGGTGCGAGGATCATGGTGACTCTTACATCTGTATTGAAGCAAAACAATGGCAGATATGGCCTTATTGGGATATGCAATGGTGGTGGCGGTGCATCTGCTATTGTGATTGAAAGGGTTGCGTAGAAATTATTATTTAAAATAAGTTAATAAGGATATAACCATCCCTCCAACCGATGCTATTTTCGTAGTTTTGCTTTTATGAACACGAAAATCTTTTTGAAACCATTAGGGCTAATCGCCCTAATGAGTTCAGTCCTGGTATTATCTTCTTGCAACCGTCATCATGCGTTGGTATTGCATAGCGGTGAAGGTATGGATGAAGACATTGAAGCCAGGATGAAATGGGAAACCCAAATGCTCGCAGATCCTGCAACTGGAAAGATCCCAGATTACATCAGGACTAAAGAACTCACTTTTGGGGCCACTCTTCCAAAGCAATCTGAACCACAGACCAAAAGCGGATCATTCTGGCAAAGCCGCGGCCCATGGAATGTTGGAGGCCGTACCCGCTCGGTTGCCATTGATGTTACCAATGAAAATATAATCATTGCGGCAGGTGTGAGTGGTGGTATATATCGAAGCATAGATAGTGGTGCAACCTGGAACAAAATCACAGGACCAAGCCAGGATATTGATATAAGTTGCCTTGTACAGGATACCAGGCCGGGCAAAACCAATATATGGTATGCGGGTACGGGAGAACTTATTGGCAATAGCGCAGGAGGAAGTAGTTATTATTCTATGTATTATGGAGATGGTATCTTAAAATCAACTGATGGTGGCGTTACTTTTTCAAAGATTGCCGCCACAAGCTACGATGCTCCTCAAACTTATCATCCCTTTGATATCGTAAACAATATAGCTATTGATGAGGCCGATACCGGGGATATTCTTTATGCTGCGGTAGGAGATCAGGCTGGCAATATTTATAAATCTGTAAATGGGGGAACAAGCTGGACTTTGATAAAGGGTAATGGCTTTTCACCTAATTCAGTATATACTGATGTGGCAGTTTCTCCTAAAGGGGTTATTTATTTCACCCGCGGCACTATAAATAGCGTTAGTAATAATGGTAGCACAGAAGCCGGGCTGTACCGCTCAACTGATGGCATTACTTTTACAAATATTACCCCGACAGGTTTTCCGGGTACCTATGGCAGGGTTGTTATTGGTATAGACCCCAATGATGAAAATACGGTTTATTTCCTCGGATATACCCCCGGGTTTGGTGCGAAAGAGGTGAATAATCTGGGGACGGTAGACTATTCAAGCCTTTGGAAATATCGCTACCTGAGCGGCACAGGCACCGGTGCAGGAGGTGCGTGGAAAAACCTTACGTCCAGTCTCCCTGAACAGGGAGGGGATTTCGGAAACTTCAATACCCAGAACGGTTATGACTTGTATGTGAGGGTAAAGCCGGGAGATTCTAAAACCGTGTTTCTTGGAAGTACAAATTTATGGCGCTCAACAGACTCATTCTCAACATCGAAAAATTTAACCTGGATTGGCGGGTATGGCGTTAATACTTCCCTTCCAAATTACCAGTTATATCCAAACCAGCACCCAGATGAGCACAACCTGGTATTCTATCCATCCAATCCTAACAAAATGATAACCAGTTGCGATGGGGGAGTTTTCAGATCTGATGACAATACGGCTGCAAACGTTGTGTATTCATCCCTTAATAACGGGTACCTTACCACACAGTTTTATACAATAGCTATAGATCATGGTACGCCCGGAAACAACGAAATTATTGGCGGATTGCAGGACAATGGCAGCTTTATGACACGCTCATCCAATCAAACCGATCCCTGGACTATGCCGGGCAAAGGGGACGGGTGTTTTTGCGCTATTGCCAATGGCAGGACTGATTATTATGTATCTTCTGAATTGGGGAAAACGTATCATGAAATACTCGATGCTTCAGGTCTTCCTACGCAGTGGGCACGTGTCGACCCTCTTGGTGCTAAGGGACAGATATTTGTTGAACCTTTTGTGCTTGATCCAAATGACCAGGGCAGGATGTATTATGTAGGTAACGATCGTATCTGGCGAAATGATGACGTCACGCAGATACCATTACAAAATAGCATGGATACGATAAAAGTAGCCACAGGCTGGCAGATGCTTGCCGCCACAGCAATTCCTGGCGGAAGTATCAGCGCACTTGCCATTTCAAATGTTCCGGCTAACAGATTGGTTTACGGAACAGCCACGGGTGGACTGTTTCGTATGGATGATGCAACGTCATCAAATCCCACCGTTAAAAATATTACGAGCTCCCTTTTTCCGAGTGCGTATATCAGTTGCGTTGCAATGTCTCCTCTGAATGCGGATGATATGATCGTAGTATTTTCCAACTACAACGTGATAAGCCTTTTTTATACCGCAGACGGTGGTACCACATGGACAAATATTTCAGCCAACCTAGAGCAAAATGCAAACGGAACAGGTAATGGCCCATCCTGCCGTTGGGCATCCATTATGCCTATTGGTCATCACTTTGGGTATTTTATCGGCACAAGCATCGGGTTGTTTTCTACGGATACCTTGAAAGGTACAAACACAGTTTGGGCACAGCAGAGTCCGACCGGGATTGGCAATGATATTGTCACCATGATTGATACCCGGACCTCTGATGGAATGGTAGCCGTGGCAACGCATGGGAATGGTGTCTATTCGGCAAACATCAGCTTCCCCTACCAGATATCAGGCATAGATGAAAACGGGAATGAAATTTTATCAAATGAAAACCTGAAATGCTATCCGAATCCTGTTTCATCCGGTGGTATTTTGAATATGGAATATGATTCAAAATCTATTAGCAATCATACTATTGTATCCATACTTGATGAAGAGGGCAGGACGATTAAACAAATAACAAATCCCGGCATTTCAGGTGAGGGGAAGCAAACCATCGCGCTGAACCTGCCTGAATTAAAACAGGGCATTTATTACGTGAGATTCCAAAGCGAAAGTTCTGTCGCAACAAGGGCATTTGAAGTGAGGTAAGGTTAAAACTTAGCCGTAAATGCCCCGCCCGTTATGGTAATTTTATTTGAAGTATTAAAATCTTCAACAGTAGCTGTGAAAGTGCCTTTTAAAATATTATTAGCACTTGAGGATATAATTATTGACCCATTTATGGCATCATAGGTAATGTTGGATTTAATGTATTCTATGGTACTGATAGAACCGAACTTCAATGTATCACCGGAATTCTGATTAGAAGGAAAAAGAAGCAAGATAGTGCTGCTATCAGAGGCACGCAAACCTGCAATGGTATCTACCCCATTTGTACTTGTGGCAGTTAAAGTAGTTGCTGTCCACGCAACCCCGGAGACTATAGCTGTCAACCCTGGAGAAGGATTGGGTGCAGGCGTGGGTTTTTTCGCACAGGATAAAGTCAGGCAAAACATTGACATAGCGATGGATGCGAGATAGATGGATTTTTTACCCATTTTGATATTTTTAGCCTGAGAACAAATATAGGAAAAATAGATTTAAACCTGGCGGCCTTTCAAAACCCAGCTATGTTTTACTATTTCTTATCGCCACTTTGGCTATCGCCCTAAGCGTTATTGCCGCAATCGTGCCCCAACAAATAAACCACCTCTACGTTAAAGACTTTTGCAATTTTTTCAAGTATTTCTAAGTGTATCCTGGTGATGCCTTCTTCTAATTTGGCATAGCTGCTGGCGGACATGCCGAGCATTTGAGCGATGTTCTCCTGGCTATATTTGTTTTTGTGCCTCAAAAACAAGAGGCGGTCAACGAAAATTTCTTTTAGTGTCATGGTGTTTTTCGTTTTTGGAAAGTTTTTGGAAGAAATCGAAATATTTTAGTCCATTTTAGAAATATTTTAGTAAAAAATCGAAAGACAACGTATCTGGCTGCTGTTCTACCTTTGGTTTGTCTTGTTTAGCAGATCAAATATCGTAAAAAAAAAAACAATTTAAAAACCAAAACCAATGAATTTTATTTTGAATTATAATATGGATAGGTTTCATAATCATTACATTTGATATAACTTTTAAACCTTATATCTATGAAATACCTATCAATCCTTTTAATCTTCTCCCTTCTTTTCCTTGCTGTAAAATGTCCCAAGCCAGATAATACACCACCGCCAGCAGCCTTACCACCAGCTACCCAGACTGGTGCCAATACTTTTGGTTGTTTATTAAACGGACAGGTTTGGTTGCCATCTCAAAAGCCTTCTATGTATGGGCTAATAGATGCTCAATATTATAAAGGCTTATTTATTTTATCAACTTCGAATGAACAAGGAGAAATTTCATGGTCATACCAACCAATATATAAGCCAGGAATATATTATTTTAAAAGTGCGCCGGCTGGAGGGTCGCCAGGTATGTTTTATTATGCTAACAATAGTAAATGTACCTATTATACCGATGATAAGGACAGTTTAAACTATCCGATCACTATTACCAAACTTGATTCAGCTAATAGGATCATATCCGGCACATTTAATTTTCTTTTCACGACACAAGGATGCGACACTTTAAGGATAACCGATGGACGATTTGATATGAAATATACTTACTAAATCTTAAACTATAAATCAAACAAAATTATGAAAAAGCTAGTTATCCTTTGCATGATGGTTTTTGCTGTAATGAAAGCTAATGGCCAAACTGATTCTGTTTACACATATACTGGTATAGACAGTTCGGTAACGACGGTAAACGATACCATTTATAGCAGTACCATTGACCAGCAGTTCCATTACATTTTTGAGAGCCTCGATACAGAGTATATGAACACGGATGTCCTCATTGACCGGACCATAAGCGCCATAGATTATAGAGTGCATACTGGTGATACATCTGTGGATTCTGCCTGCAATTATAAAACGGTTGCCGGCCTTATCTGTGCCATGAACGGCGGGGCCAAGGATATATCTTTACACCCTTTCGATTCCATTGGTTATTACAACAATATTATTAAAGGTATTGATACGACTACCAACCATATCCCCATTATGGTAATGGCTGCGCAATTTAACAAACTGGATTCAATGGCGGTTATTGATAATCTTATAAGTGTCACCAGTGGGCAATTGCTGGATGTATTGCCGCGAGGGAGCAGCCCCTATCTTGATGAATTTGCCTTTGCCGCCGCGCCCGTCACTTTAACTTTTAATTCTGCCGATGATACTTTTATTGTCCCCACTTCCCTTGTCGTATCCAATTTCAGTACAATGCCTTCGTCAATCACCATTGACTTTGGCGATGGCTCGGGGGCTCATACTGTAACGCTTGACGTACCAATCCATATTCATTTTACACCTCCTGCCCCCGGTATGTATGCCAATTTTTCAGGCGTTGTTTCAGCCACCTATCCTATGGGTACTAAAAGGTCTTATTTCATAATCAAGGTCAAAACCTTGCCTGCAAACCAATATGGCGCCGGGCAAACCATTACCTGGAACCTGCATCCTTTCAGGGGGCAGGTTCCGGCAGGCGCTTTTGTTACCATAGCGCTGGGCTGCGGCAACAGTAAACTGACGAAACCATTGATCATTGTAAAAGGTTTTGACCCGCAAAACACGTATCACTATATTAGCTTTGATATATATGGTAATCCTTCTGGCTTCCTCGTAGATTTACAAAGTTACAATTCAAAAATACTCAACAACTTAATAGATCAAGGTGGCTATGATCTTGTATATGTAGATTTTTACAATACCATGGATTCCCTGGAGCGTAATGGCCGGGTGCTGAAAGAGGTTATAAAAAAAGTAAACAGGACCTTGATTGCGAATGGTTCCCCTGAACAAAATATTGTAGTCGGCATAAGCATGGGCGGCCTTATAGCCCAATGGTGCCTGCGTACCATGGAAAATGAGCATACTGCACACAGCGACAGCGCCACACATAATGCAAAAACATATATTTCCTTTGATTCGCCCCACAAGGGAGCGTATATACCACTTGCGGCCCAATACCTTGTAGTCCATGCGCATAACATTCATTATCCTTTTCAAACGCAGATTGATAATTTTCTTGTTAAGCATACTGATTTTGATTATCAGGCCGATATTCAGGAGCCATACAATTGGCTAACAAGTCCTGCTGCGCGGGAAATGCTTTTGTTGCAAACGGTACCGCTAAGCCAAAACCCTCATACCAGTTTCACAACCGATATTGATTCATCAACTCTTGCTTTGACGCCTTTTTTAAAAAGCCTGGCATCTCTTGGATACCCACAACTATGCCGCAACGTTGCCATTGCCAATGGTTCCCAGGTACAGCAGACCCAAGAGATAACCCCTTATACTCAGATTATTGGTTACACCCCTACTTTTAATTTTGGGATCGGGTGGCTGGATATACAATTTGAAATGTACACCCTTCCTGCTCAAGGCAGAAGTAGTCAAATTTATCTTGCAAATATACCATATAACATATTCGGTATAGAAGGCGACATAACCGAGGTTAGCGTTTCGGTTTACAATTCCACGCCCTATGAAGATGCGCCAGGAGGCCAATACAGTATTGCGGGCCTTTTAAATGGTATTCCCCAATCAATTATCAATATACTTAATGTTACATATTTTGGTTTTGTCCCTACTGTCAGTTCATTAGACCTTGCGAACCCATATTATCGAAGTGCCTTTTACGATGTGTACGGTAATAGTATTTTATCTTCCCCGGTTAAAACGCAGTTCAAAACTTATGTAGCCCCTATAGTTAGTTTTGGTGTTGTTAATGAATCCCATGCAACCTTCAGCGAAACCAACCAGCCACTATTTGTAAATGAGTTAAGCATTGGTGGTGGACATATCAATTCAAGGGACACGGATTTCATTTTTTCGGGTATTTCTTACAATTTCGGCGCAAATACTTCATCACTTGTTCAAACAGGTGACCGAATTGGTAATACTGATTTCTATTCAGGCACATCATTGCTAATCAATGCCGATTCCACGCTTGCGCTCAGTACTTCAGGCTTGCCCAATCCGACCCATGGATCCAATTTTAACGTTTTTACCTCAGGTTCCAATTGTGGTGGAGCAGTTACTGTAACAATAGAGGCAGGGGCTCGGATGATTATGGGCAATAGTACTTATGGCAACACAGGAAATTTCTATGTTGACAGCACTGATTTCCTGAACATTTTTGGAGATGTAACACTTAATCCCGGTTGTCATATCATTGTCAAAAATGGCGGTGCTATTGGCTTTGGCCCCGGTTCCATTACCATGGGGCAGAATTGTAGTATTGTCGTTCAAAAAGGTGCAATATTCTATACTTCAGGAGGGACTATAAACCTGAATGATACTTCTGCAAATATTGAAATTGATGGTACGCTGGATATTAGCTCCGGATATACTTTTACAATGAGCAATACTAGCAGTGGATATATTAAATTCTATCAATCATTAGCAGATGATGGTAACCGGAACATTACAGATTACGGTACTTTTTTACTGAGCGGAAGCTATTCCAGCCATAAAGTGCTTGAAGTTGATGGCGGAGGTTCTCTATATCCTGAGGATTACCAGACCATGTTCCAAATAGAAAATGGCCTTGTAGCTTTGGGTTCAGGTTCTCGGCTAAATATCGGTTGTCCATTGACTTTGCAAAACGTACACATCAATTCCAATACAGGTTCTTATAATGCACACCGTGGGCTAAATATCTACGGGCAACCGAGTGTTTATATAGACAGCGTAAACGTAACCAATGGTGCCTATGGTGTATTTGGGCTACTGTTTTATGGCGGCTATGGAGTTACTTTTCAGGACCTGAGTGCATCGGGTTCATGGTATAGCGTATATACCGATGGCGTAACGGCTTCATTTGATGATACCTGCTATATTTCAAGCAACTATACCAATGGCTGGGCAGGCGATAATATGGATGGGGGAACTTTTGAAAGAAGCAAGATAGCAGGCTCTAATAACTATAACGGAATTATTGTCAATGGGTCTTACTCGGGAGCGGAAATATATATTGGCCAGTCTTATATTACCAATAATGATGTCGGTTGCAATGCCGATAACTGTACTTTGACAATTGATACATCAAGAATAAGCGGGAATTCTACTAATCTCCTGGGGACCGATGCCACCCTTAATTTATGCCCTACTGCAAACGGCGGGTTCTCAGATTTCAGTGGTGGCAGCATTTCAATAAATATGCAGGCAAGCACTGTACTAAACATGGATGGTGGTGATAACAACCTTATCCCAAGTTCAGGATTCACTATAAATGCCAATTTAAATTATTGCCCCGGGTCAACTGTTTCGTACGATGATAACGCCTGGGACGCTGGCGGGGCTGGCCCTGCCGGAACATATATTGCCAATGGCTTAACTTGTTCACCAACGAATTATACCATCACAGATGCTTCCCCATTAGACTTATCAACATGGAGCAGTACATATTCCGGCTTATATACCGGGCCAACTTCACCCATAAACCGTTTGCACCTTGTAGATACGGAGTTTAATCAGTTTATAATTGGCGATGCGGCACTTAAACAAGAAATATATAATGGCATGTTGGCGGCGCAATTTGGTCAATACCCGCAGGAAGCCAGTATATTTAACCAATGCATAAACCAGTATATTAATATGGGCCACCCAGATGACGAACTTCTTCACAGGATGTACAATAAAGCAATGGAAGGATTACATAAATCTATCAATAACAAAGAGCTAAAAGCCACCGATCCATTGGTTGATTCGGTGATAAATACGCAGGACTTGATGCGCAATAGTCTGCAAGCTTCAGATGAATATTTCCTGCGCTTCATCACCACTCTCGATAAAGCTGGATTAAAACGTGCACAAAACAACCGGATAGAGGCATTGCAAATCCTGGAAAACCTTGAGACATGGGCAGACCCTAACAGGCTTAAACATCTACAACATATCCACTGTATTATCAATGCGGAACAACAAATCTTAAGCGGTGAAGCGCCTAAAGACAAATTTCAGGCACTTGTAAAAGACTGTGGCAGGGACATTCTTGAACCTGTACAGGCCAATGGGCAAGTAATAGGTGCCAATAACCTAAACGGCATGAGTTCGGGGCCTGTGATCTATCCAAACCCGGCAGGAAACACATTTAATGTAAGCCTCAATTCGCATGGTAATTCAGAATTGAATACCAGTATTATTGATGTGAATGGCAAGGTCGTTTATTCGTCTGCGGGAATGGCTTTAAATGATGGATCAAACGTTGTCAGCTATCCTATAACTGGATTGCAACCTGGAGTATATGTTGTACACCTGGTTTATAACAATGGTAAAGAATACAGGGAGAAGATCGTTGTCCAAAACGAATAGATGTTATAAAAGAGAATAGAAGTTTTTGTAATCGTGCAAGCCCCGGAAATCCAGGGCTTTTTAGGTGTTGTCAACCCGTATAGATTTGGTATTCTTCAAAAAGTGACGACAAATCTCAAAAAATATTTCGTTATAATTCATTGGATAAGTATGAGTTAAAAAATATTTTTCAAGAATACCCACCCACTTTGGGGTTTCGGTATATATGTAGGTAAGCCAATGTGCGAATGTGCCGATATGCAAATGTGCAAATTGGCTGGCGCGTGATAGAATGCATCGGCAAAACTTAAATCATGACTAACAGAAAAACTCAAAGATAAACCGGCCTTTTCGGGCATTCTGGTCTGTTATTTCCCTGATAATCCCTGATATTTGTCAACGAGTTACGTGTAAGAAATTGAATATTAAAAGATTGAAAAATTGAAAATTGAAAGAACAGTCCAGAATGGTCAAAAAGGGCGTTTTTGGAAATTTATCAATGGGAAATCAATAAAAATGGCGTTTTTACCAAGCTTCATTAGGGATATAGAGAGAAACTCCGTGTTCTTTGCGAAACCTTTGTATCCTTTGCACTTTGAAATTAAATTATCCTTAGTTTTATCCCCGAATCAGGTTGCGGACGATTAATAAATCGAATATGGCAAACAGGAGAACATTTGTAAAAGCAGCCGGGGCACTTGCGGGAAGCGTAGCGCTGGCAGGCATGATGCCCCCGGTATTTGGTAAAGATATGGATTTTCAGGACTTTTTAAAACATCATATCCCCGGCGCCATGAACAGTAATGGAAGCGACGAGGATTTCTGGAACTGGGTAAAAGAAAGTTACACAGTAAGTAACACACCTATCAACCTGAACAATGGCGGGGTAAGCCCACAGCCTAAAGTAGTGCAGGATATGCACAAACAATATCTTGACTTATGCAATGAAGGCCCCTCTTATTACATGTGGCGGATACTCGACCAGGGACGTGAACCACTACGAAACAAACTTGCTGAACTGGCGGGCTGCAGTGCCGAAGAAATTGCCGTAAACAGGAATACGACCGAAGCAATTAATACGGTCATTTTTGGAATGAACCTGAAACCGGGAGATGAAGTCGTACTTACAAAACAGGACTACCCAAATATGGTAAATGCCTGGAAGCAGCGCGAAAAAAGGGATGGAATCAAATTGGTTTGGCTTGACCTGCAATTACCTTTTGAAGATAATACGGCCGTTGTAAACCAGTTTGCCTCAGCTTTCACAAGTCGCACAAGAGTGGTACATATCACCCATGTTATTAACTGGACGGGGCAGATTCTACCCGCGAGAGATATTGCCAGAAAAGCACACGAAAAAGGCATTGAAGTGCTGGTTGATGGCGCACATTCATTCGCTCATTTTGAATACAAAATCCCTGACCTGGAGTGCGACTATTTTGGCACAAGCTTACATAAGTGGTTATGTGCGCCTTTAGGGAGCGGAATGCTCTATATCAAAAAAGAAAAGATCAAAGATATCTGGCCCCTTTTGAGCAATGATAAACCCGATAGCGACGATATCCGGAAATTTGAAAGCCTGGGTACCAGGAGTTTCGCATCGGAGATGGCGATAAGCACTGCAATTGATTTTCATTATACCATTGGTGGCAAACGAAAAGAAGACAGGTTACGTTTTTTAAAAAATTACTGGGCAGAAAAAGCCGGGAAAATACCGGGCGTAAAGTTAATAACCTCCTTAAAACCAGAGTTTAGTTGCGCGTTGGCTATGTTTGCAATAGATGGGATCACGGTAGCAGATGTAGAAAACAAACTGCTTACAAAATATAAGATTCATACGTCGCCGATCAATTGGGAAATAGGTAATATCCATGGCGTAAGGGTTACTCCGAATGTCTATACTTCCACCCGGGAATTAGATATCCTGGTACATGCTATTGAAGAAATAGCCAAGAAATAATATTTGCTAACCAATAGATTGTCGGTGAGGACACCGACAATGGACAAAAAAGTGATTTACTAACGCCTAACGCCTGTTTCCTACTTCGAAAACTTGATCTTCCGCAAAGCTGCAAAGCACATGTTGAGCATGATGCGGCCGTTTTTGATACGGTTTGTCATTTTGGTTTCACCATAGGTACGTTCCATATAATGAACAGGCATGTCAACGATTTTCAGATGTCGTTTTGCAGCACCGAAAATGAGTTCATAATCACCCCAGCGGTCATTGACACCCCACGAACCCCTAAGGGCTTTAATACGATCGTAATCAGTACGCCATAATACTTTTGTACCGCAAAGAGTGTCTTTTATTTTCGTTTCCAATATATAGGTAAAGGCAGTGCTGAAAAACTTATTACCAATGACATTGAACATACGCATCGCTTCTTTATGCATCGGGTACACAAGGCGTGAACCATTGATAAACTCGCCTTTACGGGTGGCAATGGCTTCGTAAAAATAAGGCAGTTCCTCAGGGATCACTGTCAGATCTGCATCAAGGATCATGAGAATATCGCAGGATGCGTTGTCGAAACATGTCCAAACGTTCATGGCTTTACTGATCGCCGGAGAGTTTACCAACTTGATGTCTTTTTCCGGGTATTTGGCAATCATTTCACGCACAATATCAGGCGTTCCATCAGTTGATTTATCATCCCCGAAAATGATCTCGGTATGACTTCCCAATTTGGGAATTCGTTTTACGGCATCTTCAATATTGCCTGCTTCATTTTTGCATGGTACTATTACAGAAACAGAATATTCCTTTTTGTCGTGGAACAGCGGTCTAGCAATGGTGATACGTTGCATCGTGAAAAAACGGAATATAGGAAGCTTGGCAAAAAAGCGGTTTAGCACATAGCTTATACCTGGAATATTAAATGGAAACAAAATTGCAGGACGGTTGATCATCGGATCAAAATTGCTGAGCTGTAATAGGTTGTTTATATCAGACGAACTGATCCAGTTATGAATGGCCTGAGGGTATTTCAAGCTGAATCTTTCTGCCAGGCGAACTAATGGATGCCAGAGAAAATGATAATTCACGACAATAACCCTTGTACCAGGATGTGAACATTTGTATATCCCGTCAAAAACGGCCTTTACATCCACAATGTCTTCGACAGAACTAACCAGGATATAATCAAAGGTTTCGTCAAGTTGAATGTCTTCAGGGTTTTGATGCAGGAATTTGAGATGAGGATACCTTTTTTGGCTTTCTTCTACCTGAAGGAGGCTGTCTTCTATTCCAACCCCGTATCCTGGTTTCAGTTTGTCAAGGATATACCCGATCCCCGAACGTATATGCAGTACCCTGGAGCCAGGTTCGATGACAAAGGCCAATTGGCTGACCATCTGTCGGTAATAATAGGTATTGGAATTGATCCATTTCGCCCTTTTTGTGCTAATCTGGTCATTACTGGCAATTGTCTTTTCACGCAGTTCCTGCAGGTATGGATATTTGATCATGGATTTGTCAGTCGTTCAGTATCAAAGGATGGCAAAGATAATAAAAAGAGTAAGAAGTGAGAGGTGAGAAGTAAGATGTATGCAAGAAGCAGCTTGCGAAGCCACTTTTCACTTCTTACTTTTCACTTTTGACCGAATTATACAAAACTCCCTTCTTTCAGCCTTTCGCTGTTTTCTGCTACCTGCAGGCCATCAATAAGTCTGTCTATATCGCCGTTAAGGACGTTATCCAGGTCATATAAGGTGAGGCCAATACGGTGATCGGTAACCCTGCCTTGTGGATAATTATAAGTCCTGATCTTCGCCGAACGGTCACCTGTGGAAACCATGGTTTTTCGCTTGGTAGAAATTTCGTCAAGGTATTTTTGATGTTCGATTTCATACAACCTAGATCGCAAGACCTTCAATGCTTTTTCGTAGTTTTTGATCTGCGATTTTTCATCCTGTATGGACACGATCAACCCTGTTGGAATGTGGGTAAGCCTAACGGCCGAATAAGTGGTGTTAACAGACTGTCCACCAGGCCCTGAAGAGCAAAAGGTGTCTTTTCTGATATCAGAATCTTTAAGATCTATATCAAATTCCTCAGCTTCAGGCAGTACCACTACGGACGCTGCAGATGTATGCACCCGTCCCTGTGATTCAGTAGATGGAACGCGCTGAACCCGATGCACGCCGGACTCGTATTTCATGTGACCATAAACCTTGTCCTTATCTTTACCCGAAACATTGAAAATGATTTCTTTAAACCCTCCATTGGTACCTTCGTGGGCATCAATGACATCAATTTTCCAACCCTTTATATCGCAATATTTCTGGTACATCCTGAAGAGTACACCCGCAAACAATGAAGCCTCATCGCCACCGGTACCTGCTCTTACTTCTACAAGCGCATTACGTTCATCCATTGGGTCGGGAGGAACCAGCATCAGTTTTATGGCTTCTTCCATGGGTTCCAGTTTCGACAAAAGTTCATCCAGTTCCCCTTTGGCCATGTCCCTGAATTCCTGGTCTTTTTCTTCAGATATGATCTTTTTGGAGCTCTCAATATTGCTCAAAAGATCGCTGTATTCATGATAAGCGTCCACGATCTCTTCGAGGTTTCGGTACTCCCTGTTCATCTGGGCAAAGCGCTTCATATCGCTCATGGTATCAGGCTCATTGAGCAACCTTCCCACTTCTTCCCAGCGGGTTTTTATTTCTTCCAGTTTTTTTTGCAGCTCCAAGTTAAAAACAATTAAGAATTAGGAATTATGGATTATGAATGATCGGACTTTGTAGTGCAAAGGTAAAGAAAATAGAGCTGAGAGCGAAGAAAGAGAGGGATAGTAAGGCAGGCAGTTCACCAACTGACCAAGTTCTTCCCTAAATTCGTCCCACCAAATACATTGATTATGAAACCCACCTTGCGCCATGATTGGACAACTGATGAGATCCGCGAAATATACAATTCACCACTTCTGGAACTGGTTTTTCGCGCAGCGGAAGTCCATAAAGCTCAGAATAACTTCGGTGAAGTACAGGTAAGCAGCCTCCTTTCTATTAAAACCGGCGGTTGCCCTGAAGATTGTGCTTATTGCCCGCAAGCTGCACGTTATCACACAGATACGGAGGTTCAGGCGCTGCTCAAAACCGAGGAAGTCGTAGAAACAGCTAAAAGGGCAAAGGCTGCCGGCGCCTCCCGGATGTGCCTCGGCGCGGCATGGCGTGAAGTCCGCGACAATCGTGATTTTGACCGGGTTCTTGATATGGTAAAAGAAGTAACCCGCCTCGATATGGAAGTTTGTTGTACTCTTGGGATGTTAAGTGAGACTCAGGCTCAAAAACTTGCCGATGCCGGACTGTATGCTTACAACCATAATCTTGACAGCTCAGCGGAATTTTACGAAACCATCATCACTACGCGTACCTATAATGACAGGCTGCAAACCCTGGAGCATGTGCGCAATGCAAATATTACCGTTTGCTCAGGGGGTATTATCGGCATGGGCGAATATTTGGAAGACCGTTACGCAATGCTGCAAACACTTGCCAATATGCCACAACATCCTGATTCTGTGCCAATAAATTCACTTGTTCCGGTTAAGGGCACGCCACTTGAAAACCAGGAACGTGTGAGCATCTGGGATATGGTCCGCATGATAGCCACAGCCCGAATAGTCATGCCAAAAACAGTAGTGAGGTTATCAGCCGGACGAAATGAAATGACAATGCCCGAACAAGCTTTGTGTTTTATGGCTGGAGCAAATTCTATTTTCGCCGGGGATAAATTATTAACCACTCCAAATCCCACTTTTGATACTGACATGCGGATGTTTGAGACGCTCGGACTCAAAACACGGGAGCCTTTCAAGGAAAGGAAGCAGATATTGCCCAAAGAAGTTATGGCAGAGGCTTAATGGATTTCCTTTCCAATAAACTTCAAAAACGTAAAGAAGAAGGACTGCTTCGGCAGTTGTCTCTTGTGGACCGGTCTGCTATAAATTTTTCATCGAATGATTATCTCGGTTTTGCCAAAAACAGTAACCTATGGGAACCTGGAACCATTGATAAATATGGCTCAACGGGCTCACGATTGTTAACCGGAAATGCTGCAATAACGGAAGAAACAGAAGCCTTTATCGCTGCATTTCACAAGGCAGAAACCGGTCTCATCTATAACTCGGGGTATGATGCAAATACAGGCCTTTTTTCATGCATTGCTGCAAAAGATGATACCATTATATATGATGAATATTGCCATGCAAGTATTAAAGATGGCGCACGGTTAAGCCTTGCAAAACATTATAGCTTCAGGCATAACGACCTGGAGCATCTGGAATCAAAAATAGAAAGAGCAGGTGGCAACAACATATTTGTTGCTATTGAATCCATTTATTCAATGGATGGCGACATGTCTGATTTAAAGGGCATTGCCACTTTGGTCGAAAAATATAATAATGTTTATCTTATTGTAGATGAAGCGCATGCGACTGGTGTTTTTGGAGACCATGGTGAGGGGCTGGTTCAGGAGTTGGGACTGGAAAATATTTTTTTTGCACGGGTTTATACATTCGGGAAAGCTTTGGGTTGTCAGGGTGCGATTGTTTTGGGGAGTCAGTTATTAAGGGATTACCTGATCAATTTTTCCAGGCCATTTATTTATACGACAGCTTTACCATTGCCTAACATACTGGCCATTAAAAGGGCTTATCAGCTTCTGCAAAACCAGGATAAAAACATACAATTACTAAAAGATCGCATTCAATATTTTAATAAAAAGACATCCTCTTCAGGCATTCAAAATATCAAAGCAAATCAAAGTGCCATCCAGGTTATGATCATTCCCGGAAACGAAAATGCGAGAGCAGCTGCGAAGCATTTGCAGTCAAAACATTTTGATGTACGTCCTGTTCTAAGTCCCACGGTTCCTGCTGGTAAAGAGCGTCTTAGGATATGTATTCACTCTTATAATTCGGAAAGGGAGATTGATGGGTTGATTAGAGAATTGTGTCAAATAAATAGCATTTTAAATCCCGAAGGGATGGCATTATTATAGAAAAACAAAAGGCATTTTATATAAACCCTGAAAGGGTGACAGATTATGTATCACAATTAATCTATTTCTACTTTCAATTTATATGCTTGATCTTTCACCCCTTCGGGGTTCATACTATTGACCTATTATTTATTCTATAATCATTTCACCCTTTCAGGGTTATTAGCCATTCAGCCTCGTATACATTTTATCGATGTATCTCAATCAATAAAACCCATGCGTCCAATACCGCTTTCATGAAGGAAAAAAGGAAGGCCGGAATCAACCAGTAAACGCCTGATGCACCAGCCCCAATGATCCATATTCCACATACGATATAGGGCAATGTGGCAAGCTGGGTAAAAAATAAATTCTGGAAATAAAGTCGTTTATATTCTGGTTTGGTATCACCCAAAATCCGTAGGTCTACCCGGAGGGAAATACCCCATGCCGCAATGCCACAACACAGGATTTCAACGCCAATGATATTGATAGAAACCTGTGGCACAAGACATAATGTGGAAACAATAAGAACGATCATCAGCAACCCAAGTGCCAGGCCCGCTCTACCGGGTAATGTCTTTATTTCCAGGATGCGTTGGAGACTAATTGAAATGCCAACAAAAATGAGCCCTGTAAGTGCCGCTGAAGCCCCGGTCATCGCTACAAAAAAGTCTTTCCAGATTTCCATACAATCAGTTTAGAACTCAAATATAATATTAATGAGGAATATAGCCCTGGTTGAAAAAATCTTATTACCCTATCTTTTTGATAAAGCAAACGATTTCACCAGCTTCCCTGAAACCGGATTTTTTGTGAAACAATCTGCTTTCAGTATTTGTGATATAAGCATCTGAACCCATTTCGGTACAACCTTGTGCAGACGCCCAGACCTCACCGAGTTTAAGCAGTTGTTTGCCAATTCCTTGCCCACGATATTCAGGTGTTACGTAAATGCCTTCCACAAACCCAACCCTGTTGGTTTCTGAGCCTTCTATGAAATCATTTTTTATAGAAAAATTCGCAAAGGCGATGGGTTGGCTAACGTCAGAAATGGCAATAATATTTTTATGATTTGAGGAGGTCATAAGGCCTTTTAAAACCAGGCTAAGCTCATCGTTTTTTTCTTTTGGCCATAATGCAAGTCCCATTTCGAGCCAGGGCTCAAACCAGGTTTCTGTTATGTTTATGAATTGAAACATAAATCGTATTTGTGTTTGGGAAGTTGTCAACTTTTTAAAAGTTGACAACTTTAATATTATCTTGCTTCCGATCCGACTGGTACGCTTCTTTCAGGCAACAAAAAGACCAGCTTTTTATCAGCATCTTCTACCATTAATATCATACCCTGGGATAGGATTCCTTTGATTTTTCGTGGTTCCAAATTGGCTACCAGGCAAACCTGTTTGCCAACCACTTCTTCTGCAGAAAACGACAATGCGATTCCGGAAACGACTGTCCTTATTTCAGAACCCAGATCAATGAGAAGTTTGAGCAGTTTATCAGCATCTTTAACTTTTTCTGCTTCTAAAACCGTTCCGATCCGCAGGTCCAGTTTGCTGAAATCATCAAAAGAAATATTATCCTTAAATGGCAGAATGTCTTTTGTTTCGATAGTTGATTTGGTCTCGAGAACTGTCTGCGTATTTTGTTTCGAGCGGTTCAGTTTTTCAACCTGCATGGCAATGGCAACATCTTCAATTTTTTCAAATAAGATAACTGGTTCCCCGATCAAAGTATTTTCTTCGATCAGGTCTGCATTTCCGGCTGTATTCCAGTTGCCGGGTTGCATATTGAGCAGCTGCTTCAATTTCTGGGAAGTATCGGGCAAGAATGGTTCTGATAAAATGGCAAAATTGGCAAGCAATTGAATGCTGTAATTCAATACCGTTGCAGCCCTTTCAGGATGGGTTTTAATGGTTTTCCAGGGTTCGCCATCTGTCAGATATTTATTGCCAAGCCGGGCAAGGTTCATCAGTTCTGAAAGCGCTTCCCTGAATTTGAATTCTTCAATCAATGTTCCGATCCTTAAAGGATATTCCGTCAGTTCATCTATCAAAAACTGTTCAGCATCACCCGTTTCGCCTCGGGCTGGTGTATGGCTTTGATAGTAATTTTGTGTGAGTACCAGCACACGATTTATCAGGTTGCCTACAATAGAAGCAAGCTCATTATTATTCTTAGCCTGGAAATCTTTCCAGAGAAAATCATTGTCTTTTGTTTCGGGTGCATTAGAGCAAAGCACATAGCGCAAAACATCCTGTTTGCCAGGGAAATCTATCAGGTATTCATGAAGCCAGACCGCCCAGTTGCGACTGGTCGAAACTTTTTCACCTTCAATGTTCAGGAACTCATTGGCAGGGACATTATCCGGTAAAATAAATTCCCCATGTGCCTTGAGCATCACCGGGAAAATAATACAATGAAATACGATGTTGTCTTTGCCGATAAAATGGATGAGTCGCGTATCATCGCTTTGCCAGTAAGGCTTCCAGTCTTTGTTTTGTGCCGCAGCCCATTGTTTGGTTGCCGTAATATAACCAATAGGTGCGTCGAGCCATACATATAGCACTTTGCCTTCCGCCCCTGGCAGCGGTACCGGTACGCCCCAGTTCATATCACGGGTAATAGACCGCTCACGAAGGCCTTGCGTCAGCCAGCTACGGCATTGCCCGAGGACATTCGCTTTCCAATCGCTGTGACCATCTAATATCCAACCTTTTAACCATTCTTCATAGTTCTGTAGGGGCAGGTACCAGTGTTCGGTCTCACGAAGTTCGGGTGGTTCCCCACTTAGCCGTGATTTCGGGTTTATTAAATCTGTCGGGTCAAGAGAAGTACCGCAGTTTTCGCATTGATCTCCGTATGCATTGGGATATCCGCAATTGGGACATTCGCCGAAAATATACCTGTCGGCCAAAAACTGCTTGAACTTGGTATCATAATATTGTTTGGAAACTTTCTTGGTAAAAACCCCCTTGTCATATAAGGTTTTAAAGAAATCAGAAGCCGTTTCATGGTGTTCCGGCGAAGAGGTGCGTGAATAGATATCGAAACTGATCCCGAAATCTGCAAAGGCATTTTTGATCATGCCATGGTATTTGTCCACCAGTTGCTGCGGCGTTACCCCTTCCTGCATGGCTTTGAGGGTGATAGCTACCCCGTTCTCATCAGACCCGCATATAAATGCCACATCCTCACCTATGCCGCGGAGGTAACGTGCGTAAATATCGGCAGGCAGATAGCACCCTGCCAGGTGACCAATATGCACAGGCCCATTGGCATAAGGCAGCGCAGCGGTAATGGTATGACGTTTATAGTTCTTCATTTCTTGTTAAAGAGCGGCAAAATTAGGGCATTTTAGTTAGAAGTCAACAGTCAACAATTAGAAGTCAACAGTCAACAGTCATCAGTCAACAGTAAAGCGAGTTAGATTGTGAAAGAGAACGTGGAACACAGACGGTGATCGGAGGGATTCCCCCTTTTTGTAAAAAGGGGGCAGGGGGATTTAGCGAAATAAAAACTCCCTTCCCATTGTTTTCTGATTGATAATTTCCAAAAAACCGCATTTCAACCAATCTGGACTGTTCTTATTGTTTTTTTCATTTTTTTCGATTTTCAACATATTGATTTTAAAATACTTACTCGTAACTCATTGATAAATATCAATAGATAACAGGGAAATAACAGTCCGGAATACGTTTAAAGGCCGGTTTATCTTTTGCATTTTACAATTTGTCATCTCGACGCAGGAGAGATCTGATTCTTCGAGTAATTGTCTGAACTAGGATTCAAAAGATTATAGGATTTTGGATGCGCCAGCCTCTGACCCCTGACTCCTGTCCCCTATTATGTATATATATAGCGAAACCCCAAAGTGGGTGGGTGTTTCAGAAAAATATTTTATAACTGTTATAAAAACAATAGGTTATAGACGAATAATTTTTTGAATTTGTCGGCAATTTTATTTTTATGGTGGCTTCCAGTTAAATAATTTACCTTCCAGCAACGCATTATTATTTTTTGAACCATAAATTTGCATGGGATGTTAAATCAATGAAAATAGCTATTCTAAAATAGTTTATTATTAAGCAAATGAAAGAGGTAACCTTACATATCAAAGAAAGCAAGTTTAGGTTTTTTATGGAATTGATAAAAAACCTTGACTTTGTAAAAGTTGAGGAAAAGGCAATAGGGGATTCTAAGGAAGCTGTTTTGCACAACCTAAAAACCGGCCTTGAAGAAGTAAAACAATTCAAAAAAGGAAAACTAAAAACAACCTCTGCCAAAGCTTTTTTGAATGAGTTATAGTGTTGAGCTTTCTGATAATTTCAATAAGGAAGCCAAGCGATTGGTCAAAAAATATCCATCGCTAAAATCAGAACTTAATCGTCTTTTCATCGGACTTGAAGAAAACCCAACTTTGGGAATTTCACTTGGAAATAACATTTATAAAATCCGGCTTGCCGTAGCTTCCAAAGGTAGAGGGAAATCTGGCGGAGCAAGGGTCATGTCTTTTGTGAAAGTAGTAGATACAACTGTATTGTTGTTTTCTATTTATGACAAATCTGAAAAAGAAAGCATATCCGATACTGAAATCAAGTCTTTGATTGAGAAGGAATTATAATCAAATTAATTAGTCCAACAGATTGTTGGACTTTTAGTTTTGAGTCCCATCGGGACGACATATTGGTAGATAAAATACATCAGCAGTTTTTGAGTGCCGTAAGTACGACACATTTTGGTGGGAATTTTAGGAAGAAAAGGTGGACGATACAGATGTGTGGCTTTAAGTCAATATTTGTTTCCAACTACTACAAATCACCTCGAAATTATACCTCGTATTTGCAGGGCTTGTACTTGGTAAGCTAAAGTATGTAATATTTGGCTTTCGCGAAAAGAAATTGTTAAATAGAGTATCCGCTTTTGCCCCATTAAGGGCGATAACTCTCAGGTGTTTATGCATATTTATAAAGTTCTCGAGGTCATTCGGAATTTCATTTGACATTGAGGTGTCTAAACTCCCTTTTCTGTTTGCTCTTGCAGCGACATCCCAAAGTCCGATCTTATTCTTTCTGAGCAAGTCCTTTTTTTGTTCGTATGTATTGGGAATTTCAGCATTTGTTATTGTTGCAATTATTTTCCAAAATCTATTTCTCGAATGTGCGTAATACTCGCTGTATTTCAATGAAGTGTCCCCGGGCATAGATCCTAAAATTAATATTTCGACGTCTGGATTTGAAGAGGCAAAAAAGATGCTTTGAGGTTCTCAGAGGGGCCATTGACATCAGAATGGTTCTTGGCCTTACCATTTTCTTCTATTAAAATTGCCCAAGTTACTTTCGGGGTATAATTGGAGTCAAAAACATTAATTTCCCTCCCTCGGATAAGAGACTCAAAATTATCTAAAGTATAGTTATTCTTTTCGCTGCTGAAGTCTGAATAATAGAATCCAATCTTTCTAATTTCCTGACGAATTCCCTTTTGCTCTGAAGGAGCAGCCTTTTCTTTTAAGGAAATTAGCTTTTTGATTGATTCAATTTCCGAATGCGTGAAAGAATTTCGCCCTTTCATCCGATATATTTGATTATTGATTCCTTCACCCTGAAGGATGCAAATCTAAGAAAAATTAAAAAACCTATGCACGTTTATTCTATCATGGAACTTATAAAAAAATTTGCTTTTTGTCAAACTATATACTTACATTTGTTGTTATTTTGTCATATTATAGTATTACAATATGGGTAAAAGCACATTGAATTTACAGCAACTTAATAATAAAATGCTGTCCATCAGACTGTTGCATAACATGGCCGCTCCTGCCGCCGGATGGGTGAATGCGGTTCGGTTAGCGATTGGTATGTCCATGAGGCAATTAGGCAACAAACTTTCTATCACCCGGCAGAGCGTACTTGATATTGAAAGGCGAGAAAAATCTGGTTCCATTACGCTAAAGGTGCTAAAAGATGTTGCAAATGCCCTCGATATGGAATTTGTGTATGGTTTTGTACCCAAGGGCGGTACAATGGACGCACTGATAAAAAGTAAGGCGAGGGAAAAGGCTACGGAAATTGTGATGCGGGCATCGAACACCATGAAACTCGAAAACCAGGAAAACTCAAGGAAACGCATCGAAAAGGCAATAAAGGAAAGGACTGAGAAGCTCATACATGAAATGCCTAAAATTTTATGGGAATAGAATTTGACGTCATAGAAGGGCAAACGCCTTTGGATGAGGATGAAAGAGATGGATTACTTATCCCTGCCGTTTCAACCAGGGGCGAACTGGATGAATTTGAACAGCATAATATTGAGAATGCCATAGCATGGACACTTTCGAGATCATTTAGGCTGGAAAATGTTTTTACAGAGGCATTTGTAAAAGAAGTTCACATCAGGATGTTTGGCGATATTTGGTCGTGGGCCGGCGAATTCAGAAAATCAAATAAAAACCTTGGTATAGATAAATGGAATATTGGTGCCGAATTAAAGCAACTTAATGAGGATGCGCTTTTCTGGGTAAAAAACAAGATTTACAGATCTGATGAACTTGCTATCAGATATAAACACAGACTGGTAAGTATCCATTGTTTCCCAAACGGGAACGGGAGGCATAGCAGGTTGATGGCAGATATTGTTATTGAAAAGATTTTGAAGGAGCCTGTTTTTACCTGGGGAATGGCCGGGGCTAACTTAGTCCTGGATATTCGGCAAGAATATATCAAGGCAATTAAAGCCGCAGATAAAGGAAATTACAAGCCACTCATTTCTTTTGCAAGGTCTTGAATGAAGTGCTAAATCCAAAATATATGCCTTTATTCCAAGAAAATTGTCATCTTTGCCAAAACTATAGTCGCATAACACAACTTGTGGAAATTTCCTGTTGACAGTTTCCCGAATAATGCACTATTTTTGAAGCGATGGGAAAGAAAGACATGGAAGAGGAAGATATCTCTAACGAAGAAACACCTGAAAACGAAGACGTAAAGCCGGTTGCGGAGCCTGATGTCACAAATGGCGAGGTAATTCATGACGTGGCCACGGTGGCCGGCCTGTATCAGAACTGGTTTTTGGATTATGCTTCTTATGTCATTCTGGAGCGGGCTGTCCCTGCTATTGAAGACGGACTCAAACCCGTACAGCGCCGTATCCTTCACGCGATGAAGGAGATGGATGATGGGCGACTGAATAAGGTTGCCAACATCATCGGGCAAACCATGCAGTACCATCCGCATGGCGATGCTTCTATCGCAGATGCCATCGTAAACCTAGGTCAAAAAGACTTATTGATTGATACCCAGGGAAACTGGGGCGATATGATCACGGGTGACGATGCGGCGGCATCCAGGTACATTGAAGCAAGGCTTTCGAAGTTTGCTTTGGAAGTTGCTTTCAACCCGCAGACCACTGAATGGCAGACCTCTTATGACGGTCGCAAAAGGGAACCTGTCACCCTGCCCATGAAATTTCCTTTGCTGTTGGCACAAGGCGTGGAAGGGATTGCTGTGGGACTATCTACCAAGGTAATGCCGCACAATTTCCATGAACTCATCCAGGCTTCTATTGATGTATTGAGGCACAGGGAAGTGAACCTGATGCCGGATTTCCCGACAGGAGGGATTGCGGATTTTACGCATTACAATGAGGGCAAAAAAGGTGGTCGTATACGTGTGCGCGCACGCATCGAAGAGCGCGATAAAAAGACGCTGATCATCCACGAAATACCTTATTCCACTACTACGAACTCGCTGATGGAATCCATCGTGAAGGCGAGTGATAACAATAAGATCAAGATCAAGAAGGTGGTGGACAATACGGCCGCTAATGTAGAAATAGAAATCCAGTTGCACCCCGGTACTTCACCAGACCTGACCATTGATGCGCTGTATGCTTTCACTGAATGTGAGGTTTCGATCAGTCCGAATGCCTGCGTGATCGTTGACCAGAAACCGATATTCCAAAGTGTAAATGAGCTGCTTCGGATTTCAACCGCAAAGACACTGGCACTCCTGAAACGGGAACTGGAGATCAAGCTCGGCGAACTCGAAGAGAAATGGCATTTTTCTTCTCTTGAGAAAATATTTATTGAAAAGCGGATCTATCGCGATATAGAAGAAAGCGAAACCTGGGAAGCTGTATTAGCGGCTATTGATAAAGGTTTGAAACCATATAAAAAGTTGTTCAAAAGGGAGATCACCCAGGAAGATATTGTCAGGCTTACAGAGATCAGGATCAAGCGTATATCCAAGTTTGACGGTTTCAAAGCCGATGAACTGATAAAGGCTTTGGAAGAAGAAATGGAACAGGTGAAATTTGACCTGGAACACCTGGTTGATTTCGCCGTAAATTATTTCAAAAACCTTCTTAAAAAATATGGTAAAGGCCGTGAACGCAAAACGGAGATCAGGGCATTTGAAACCATTAGCGCCAGTGTGGTAGCTGTCGCCAACCAGAAATTATACATCAATGCCAAAGAAGGCTTTATCGGTTACGGCCTTAAAAAAGACGAGTTTATTTGTGATTGTTCTGATATTGATGATATTATCGTGTTCCGCAGGGATGGTAAAATGGTAGTGACCCGAATTTCTGAAAAATCTTTTGTGGGCAAGGATATTATCCATGCGGCTGTCTGGAAAAAGAACGATGAGCGGATGATCTACAACCTGATCTATATTGATGGGAAAAGCGGGATATCCAGGGCGAAACGTTTCGCAGTGACAGCTATCACACGTGACAAGGAATATGACCTGACGACAGGAGCTGCCAATTCAAAAATATTATACCTGTCTGCCAACCCAAACAGTGAATCTGAGCTCGTTACCGTGGCACTGTCGCCATTGGCAAAAGCAAGGATCAAAGTATTTGATTATGATTTTTCTGAGCTTGACATTAAGGGCCGCGCCTCACAGGGAAATATCCTGAGCAAGCATATCGTAAAGAGTGTGAAGTTCAAGGAAAAAGGTGCTTCTACACTTGGCGGCAGAGATATCTGGTATGATGATGTACAGGGCAGGCTGAATGTAGATAAAAGAGGCACGTACCTGGGTAGTTTCAATATGGATGATATGATCCTGGTGATCTACAAAGAGGGCAGTTATGAACTCACTAATTTTGAACTGACCAACCGGTACGATGCAGACAATGTGGTACTTATTGAAAAAAGAAACCCTGAAAGCCCTATCACCGCCATGCATTATGATGCAAACAACAAAGCCTGGTATGTGAAACGGTTTATGATCGAGACACTTACGGAAGGCAAGAAATTCAGTTTCATTTCTGAGGCTAAAGGTTCAAAACTGTTGCTTGCCAGTACGGCATCAAACCCTTTTGCCGAAATAAAACATGGCAAGAAAAAAGATGAAGAGAGCGAAACCATTGACCTGAAAGATTTTGTAGAGATACGCGGCTGGAAAGCGCTTGGCAGCAAAATGCCTCATAAAGATATCACACACGCAGAGTTGCTGGCGGCAGAAGAGCCTGAAGAGGAAGAAATTGACGATGTAGATGAGACAATAGAGCAAGAGGTTGAGGCGATCAAGAAAAAGCTGGCTAAAGTAAACAAAAGCAAAGGCGCCCCGATCTTTAAACCGGCTTTTGATGAAAAGGCATTAGAAACTGAACCAGTCGAGGAGGTTGAAGAACCAAAAGATACCAAGCCAAAACCCAAGCATGGCAAAGGTTCTCAGTTGACATTTTTGTTTTAGTATTTGACAATCCCAAAGGGATTCCACGTTTATAGAATGTTTATAACCATTGTATAGTACGACCCCGAAGGGGTCGAAGAATATCGGAATAATTTTTTCTATAAACGTTTGACCGCGTTGCGGTCGCAAGAATATGAACTGTATATTAAACCGCCCATAAGGTAGATAATCCTATTTTTGCAGGACCATGTCAATTACTCCTCCCGAAATAAGAACGGTTAACGTAACCCGTTATGTAATGCCTTTGCGCGAAGGAGGATCATTGCCTGCGATTGCAGAGGCAAATGACGGGTTTTTGTACGTGATCAAGTTTCGTGGGGCAGGACAGGGGCCTAAGGCGCTCATTGCAGAATTGATTGGTGGAGAGATCGCAAGGGCGCTTGGTTTGCGTGTGCCTGAGATTGTTTATGCAACACTCGATGAAGCATTTGGCCGAACAGAACCGGATGAAGAAATCCAGGACCTGCTCAAATTCAGTACCGGGTTAAACCTTGGACTGCATTTTCTGACAGGTGCCATTACCTTCGATCCGGTAGTGACCAAAGTTGATCCAAAGCTGGCTTCACAAATAGTGTGGTTGGATTGTCTACTGACCAATGTGGACAGGACCTGCCGCAATACCAATATGCTGTTGTGGCACAAAGAATTATGGCTGATAGACCACGGTGCATCATTATATTTTCACCATAACTGGAAGAACTGGGAAGAGCAGGCTACCAAGCCATTTGCGCTTGTAAAAGATCATGTTTTGCTGCCAATGGCAGCCGAATTGGACGAGGTAAATATAGCCTTTCGTAGTGTCCTCACAGCCAAAAAAATACAGGATATTGTCTCACTTGTTCCTGATGCCTGGCTGCTGACAGATGATTCGCCATTTGCAACAACAGGAGCATACCGACAGGCTTATGCCACCTATCTTGAAGAACGGATTTCCCATTCAGAAATATTTGTAAAAGGAGCGCAAGATGCAAGAGGATAACCTGTTTGAATATGCCGTTATTCGCGTGGTTCCTGCCGTAGAGCGGGAAGAATTCCTAAATGTGGGGGTTGTGCTCTTTTGTGCAAAACAAAAGTTTTTAAAGATGCTATACCATATTGATGAAGAAAGGCTTATGTCGCTAAATTCAAAAATTGATATTACGGAAATAAAAGAATACCTGGCTGCCTTTGATCATATTTGCATTGGTGACAAGAATGGCGGTTCAATTGGGTCGCTTCCAATTGCTGAGCGTTTCAGGTGGTTGACAGCAACACGTAGCACAGTGGTGCAGACATCAAAAGTGCATCCGGGTTTTTGCAAAGATGCAGGTGAGATGCTGGAGAAATTATATAGACAATTGGTATTGTGATTTTTTGACAGTAATGTTCGACCCCATCAGGGTCGTAGTGTTTGAAGTGTTATTTTCCACGGGTTGTACCCGTGGTTATTAATGTTGAAGCCTTTCAGGCTTCTTTCAAGGGAATATTCACACTAAAAATTGAGCCTTTCCCCAATTCGCTTTTGACGCTGATAAATCCTCCTATTTTTTCAAGAAATTCACGGCAAAGCATGAGCCCAAGACCTGTTCCAGGCTCATTTTCCGTACCGTATGTATTGATCCTTTGGCTGGTAAATATTTTCCGGATCATAGCTTCTGTCATACCTATACCGGTATCATGTACTGATATAATGATGTATTTGTTATCCCTGTTGGCGGTAATTTTTACTTCGCCGCCTTTTGCAGTATATTTTATAGCATTAGACATCAAATTCCTCAATACCAGTTTCAACATATTCTCATCTGCAATGATCTCTTGGTTCTGCTGAATCTCATTATGAAACGCGATCTCTTTACTTTCAGCCTGTTTCCGGTAAAGTTCAAAATTTTCTTCGGCAATATTGTATAGATTCAACCTTGAAAAGTTGGGGATATATCCATTCATCTGGCTTTGAGCCCAACCCAGGAGGTTCTCTATAAATGAAAAGGTTACGTTCATCCTTTCCATCAACTTTCCTGATAATTCTTTTACTTCGTCTTTAGTAAAATCGCCTTCTTCAAACATGGACAAAAATAATTGCAATGAAGCAAGAGGACTTTTAAAATCATGTGAAACAATTGAAAAAAGTTTTGTTTTTAATTCATCCGTCTCTTCCAATATTTTCTTTTGTTCCGTAATTTCTTCATTAAGTTTCGCCATTAAAAGCAATTGCCTCTTCCTTTTCGTGCTACTGTTAAGTGCTATCAGCGCAATAATTAAGCACAAGATCATAACAGTGCCTATAAAAAAAGTGAGCTGGTTTTTGGTAGTTAATTCGGCTTTTTGCCTTTTACCTTCTTCCTTGAGCAAATTGTTTTCATGGTCCCTTTTTTCAATTTCGATTTTTGTTTGATAATCTGTTGCCGTTTGGTTGATGGTCAGCTGATTGACGCTGTCCTGGTATTTTGAAGCAATTTTTTGGTTTAAAAATGCTTCTTTATAATTCCCAAGCCCGCCTTGCGCTTCCGCTTCGGCTATGTATAATTGAAGCATTAACTTTTGAAAATGAAGCTCCCTGGCAATTATAATTCCATTTTGGGCAATTTCAAGAGCCGGTTTATATTGCTTGTTCTTGAGGTATGCATCTGCCAGGTTGGCTTCGGTATTGGCGATTCCGAATTCATTAGAGTTGGATGTATAATATTTAATCGCCCTTTTATAATAGTCAATGGCTTCGCTTTGGCTGTCAAGCTGATAATAGACCAGGCCCATATTATTCAAACTGAAACCAAAAGCATCAAGATCGCTGGTTTTAATTGCATTATCGTATGCTTTCCGGTAATACTCAAGTGCTTTAGGGTATTCTTTCTCTTTATAATAAATGTTCCCTATATCGCTATAAATGCCGGCAATATTTGCCTGGCCTATGCTTTGCCATATTTGGAGTGTTTGCTGGCAATAAAACAAAGCCTTTGCAAAATCACCTTCCACCATATAGTAATTGCCGATACACTGGGCAGCTCCAGCCTTTAACGAAATGATTTTTGTTTTTTGGCTTAATTCAAGCGCATTGAAAGCGTAGAATTTCATGCTATCAGTCTTGCCTAGAAGATGATAAAAAGTGCTGAAATGAAGGTATCCTTCTATTTTTCCATCATTTTCTTTGTGATCCTCGCAGAGTTTTATTCCTTCCTGATAATAAGACCTGGATTTCATCAATTCTCCTGAATTCAGGTAGGCAAGTCCGTAGCAATACAATGCATTTGCCTCGCCGCGGGTATTATTTACCTTTTGCGATAATTCAAATGCTTCCCTCGCATACATGAGCGAAGAATCTTTGTTCAGGGTACTGAAATGGTCACCAAGGTCTAACAAAGCACTTACCCTTCGGGAATAATCTTTGTCCCTGCTGGCTATCCTGAGAAAACTGTCCTTATCATATTTTTCTGCCCGAACATGAAAAATAACAGACAACCCCAATATGCAGGTCATGCAAATAACCTGCATACGGCATAAAGCGCTACAACGCCCCATACGCAATATTCTAAAAATGACACCCAATTACAAATTCAAAACTAAAGTATCTCTCTGAATTGTAAGTGTTAAATTTTTAAAATTAATGGGGTGATCACCATCAATCTGACATTATTGACAATTAAAGTCATTAAATAGACATACAGTAGACGAGTTTACAAATCCCTTTTTTTCAAAAGTAAATAGCTGCCTGCTGTAAATGCAATGATATAAATGCAGCCTACAATAAGCGTGGTTTGTTCCGAAAGTGCTACGGGTATCTTGACAGGCGAAGCCGATTTGGCGGCACTTACTAATTTTGCCATATCCGGGTTTGTAACCATATTTGAAAGAATGGCCTTGGGAAAATACTGGGGTATGAGGGTATCATTATGTGATAGATACGAAATAAGGACACCCAAAAGCGACTCCAATGGCATATAAAACAAATAGACTATAATGCCTACAGCGGTGCTGCGAATTAAAAACGCAAAAAATATAGCCATGCTGATATAGCCAAGAACCTGCACAAAATACCTGCCAATGAGCTGGCTGCCGTCAAATGGATTAGAACCCAAGGTAGAAAACCCGACATAAAAACCAACAGCAATGACAGAAAGTGCGACAAAAACCACTGCAAACATGGCAAGGCATACAGCATATAAATGTTTGGCAATAAACACGTCTTTCTTATCAAGTCCATCAACAATGTGCTGCCGCATGGTACGGTTTTGGTATTCAGAAGTAATAGAAACCATAATAAGTATTCCGATAAATATATTCATAGACCCGGCGGTATTTATCAGGCTGGGCCACAGGCTTGCAAAAGTCAGTTTTATCCCGAATTTATTTGACAGGTATAAGCTACTGATCTCGGACAGCACCACCAGGACCATAAACAATCCAACAAATATGTAAAATATAGTGGAGCGAGTGTATTTGATATATTCTAAACGAAGAAGCTTTTTCATGATTTGGATGTTAATTCAAGGAACTGTGTTTCAAGGGCGTGTTTTTCTACAGAAAGGTGATTGAGTACAATTCCTTTTTGGGCAAGGAATTTATTGAGTTCCTGTGCCTGAAACTCGGGCTTTACCTCAAGCAGCAACATATTGTCCTTCTCTACGATCTTTTCAATATCAGGGTAATCCTGCAAAGCCTGGCGCAGGGCACCTAAATCATCAGCACTTATTTCCACACGTTTTTTCCCCTTAATAAACGCTTCTGTTTCACCCTGGTACAGTATATTTCCTTTTTGCAGCACTGCCAGGTGTGTACATACTTTTTCCACCTCGTCAAGCAAATGGCTTGCGAGAATGATGGTCTGCCCCCTTTCGGCCTCTTCCTTTATTAAGTCCCTCACTTCGGCTATTCCTTGTGGATCAAGGCCATTGGTGGGTTCATCCAGGATCAATAGTTTTGGGTTGCCAAGCAAAGCATTAGCAATGCCGAGCCGCTGTTTCATCCCGGTAGAAAAAGTCTTGTATTTGCTGTTTTTCCTTTCCCACAACCCAACTTTTCTTAGCACCCTTTCAATATCAGTGTAAGGCACTTCTTTTATAGTGGCGTTTATTTTCAGGTTATTGTATGCAGATAAATAGGTATAAAAATTTGGTCCCTCAATCATGGTTCCTATTTTGCGGCGCTGTGCCGCATCGGCAGCCTCCCCGAACCATTGAAATGTGCCGCCATCTGGAGACAATACACTTAGCAGCATCCCCAATGTGGTAGATTTCCCACTGCCATTAGGGCCAAGCAGCCCAAAGACACTTCCTTTCTCTACCTGGAAGGAAATATTGTTTACGGCAACAAGCCGTCCGAACCGCTTTTGCAGTCCCGTTGCAGATAGTACAATTTCGCTCAATGCTGGGTTATTTGATTTCATGGGCAATTTAAGACGGTTTTCTCAATCCGTTTTAAAAAATATTTCTGTTTTCGAATGTAAGACGGGCTTCTTTCAATAAAGTTACACTTGCCCGAAAGAACATCCCGAAGGTAAAAGCGCACATTATTTATCTTTGTGATTATTAAACATAGATACATGATAAAAACATTCTATTTATTGCTTTCAGTTATTGTCTTACAGGCTTGTACCAATAATTCAAACAAAGGAGCCAGGCGTGTTGCCCTAGAGAAAAAGGTTGACAGCCTCAATGCTTTTATTCAAAAAATGAAACCAGGCCTTGGCGAACTGATGCTCGGAGTTCAGGTTCATCACGAAAAACTATGGTTTGCAGGTACCAACATGAACTGGAAACTCGCAGACTTTGAAATCGGAGAAATAAAAGAAACGGTAGAACAGGCAAAACAAATAGAAACCGACCGCCCTGAAACCAAAAACCTTGATATGCTTACATCACCTGTAAATGCCATCTCAGAAGCTATTGAAAAGAAGGATGTTGAAAAATTCAAGCTGGGATATAATAACCTTACGAGTACATGTAATTCCTGCCACCAACTCAATCATTTTGAATTTAATGTGATAAAAACACCAACGGCACCGCCTGTTACAGATCAGCAGTTCTGAACTCCAGGCTTTTCAAATAAATGAAAC
>JABDEJ010000015.1 GCA_013287095.1 Bacteroidota bacterium
AAATGCCGGCGCTAAAAGTTTTATTCAGGAAGGCAAAGGACGCTTACTCTATTATTATGGTATCAGCAGTCCGCAGAATATCATTCTTTCCAAGTTACTTTACAATTGTATCCTAATCGCAGTTATCTCCCTTATCGCTTATATTGGGTTCCTGGTTTTCTTCGGGAATGTGGTTGACAAGCCCTGGAACTTTGCGCTGATCATGCTTTTAGGCAGTACCGGATTAGCCGGAGTCTTTACCATGGTTTCGGCCATTGCTTCCAAAGCAAGAGGTAGCGCCACCTTAATGACTATTTTGAGCTTCCCAGTTATTATTCCGCAGCTATTATTGCTCATCAAATTATCAAGAAGAGCAGCCAGTATGGCCATCAGCAATATCAATTTTGATATCGGTTATAAAGAGCTCATAGGTTTGTCATGTATAAATCTGATTGTTGTCATAGTTTCGTTTATGCTCTTTCCGTACCTTTGGCGTGATTAAATTAGACCCCTGTTTGAATAAGTTTTTTAGAATAGTAGTACCCACTGCTGCCATCTTGTTTCTGCTTTATGCTATTATTGGTGGCTTCCTTTTACCCGTACCAGCAAGGTTCATCCTGAATGAAACCATAAGAAACCTGTATTTCCATGTACCCATGTGGTTTACTATGATATTGCTGTTCACAATTTCAGTGGTCAATAGCATCATGTATCTCAACAAACAGGAGGAAAAATATGATATCCGGCAGAGTGAATATATAAATGCAGGACTGCTTTTCGCTGTATGCGGACTGCTTACGGGGATGCTTTGGGCGCGCTATACCTGGGGTGCATGGTGGGTTTTTACCGATCCTAAATTGAATGGCGCCGCCATACTCTGTCTTGAATATTTCGCCTATGTCATTCTCAGAGGTTCCATTACAGATGAAAAAACAAGGGCCAAAGTGTCTTCGGTATATAATATTTTTGCGGCGGCTTCTATTATTCCGCTTATCGGCATTATTCCACGACTTACGGATTCACTGCACCCCGGCAATGGTGGTAATCCCGCCTTTAGCTCTTACGACCTTGACAATCACATGAGAATGGTGTTTTACCCTGCTGTCATCGGGTGGATGTCATTGGGATTATGGATCGCAAATATCAGAATCAGAATCAGAAACCTCGAAAATGAAATACTTGAAAACAATTAAATACCTGCCGGCCTTTACATTAGCCATGGTTTTTAGCATCGCTGTATCTGCCCAAACTGAACCTACTGCAGGTCAGCCCGAAATGGCCGATGTCTTGCGCTCAAATGGCAAAATCTATGTGGTGGTTACGGCACTGGTTATTATTTTTATCGGAATTGTTATTTATCTTTTTTCGTTAAATGCTAAGCTGAGCAAGCTTGAAAAACTAATGAAAATTAAGGATATTGACTATGAAGAGGTTGGTGAAAACAAAAAGTTAAAATGAAGAAAACGTATATTATAGGACTTGTTCTGATCGCCATTTGCATCGGAACATTGATCACCGTATTGGGCGGATCGTCAACTTATGCATCTTTCACTGAAGCTGTGAACAATCCGGGTACGCAATACCATGTTATAGGCGTATGGGACCGTACGGCAGGCTTTACTTATGATGCCAAAAAGGATCCCAATTACTTCCTTTTCAAAATGAAAGATACGACAGGACAGGAATATCCGGTGGTTTTACACGACAGCAAGCCCCAGGAATTTGAACATTCCGAAAAAATAGTCGTCATCGGCAAAATGGATGGCAACACCTTTTTGGCATCACAGATCCTGATGAAATGCCCTAGTAAATACACCAATGCCAAACCAGTGGCAGATGCTGGGAAGGAATGATCAATTGTCAATGATCAATGATCAATGACGATCTTAAGAAAGTTTATAAATAGCCATCATGCCGGGCAGCTTGAGCTTGCCTCAGCCTGACCCGGCATCCCTTGACGACAAACCGAACATATTGGAAGCCCCTTACCAACTACCAACACCAAATAGTGTTATTGTTTTGTTGGCAGATGTTGGCAGTTTAGGAGACAGGGGTTAGGCGCTATGGGTAAGTAAAGGCATTTAGACATTTTAATTCAATTTACCAATGGTTTATAACTTGCATCAAGTTCATTTGGGATTTCTTCGCTTGGAAATTCTTTCTGAAATATACCTCTTATTCTTACCTAGTACATCGTATAATTATCTCAATGTCTGATTCTGGCATGTGCAGCCATCTCGCCTTCATAAGATGCAATAAGACAGGCGATAACCACATTCTCTAATAGAAGACATGATTTTTACCATTCTTGGTGTGTTTTTCCTTTCAACTTATAATTCTCAAAGCATGTCTGACAATATTTTTGTCACAAAGATATATAAATGACAAAATAATTGTCAAAACTTTTACCGAACAAAAATAGCATATTGTTGATAAGTGCTTAGATTTTTTTAAATTTTTGGGTTGAAAGAAGTATAATCATAAACTTTTTCGAGCAATTATGGTATACAGTTAACAAAAGAAGCGCCACTTATCCACAGTTAGTGTGTAACTTTTCATTTGTTTATGTCTTTGACTGTTTAAGTATTTAATAAATTTGTGCAACGCTATAGTTAAAAATATGAGTGTACTGTTAAATATTTTAGACATTGAGGAGTATAAATACCTGGAAAGCATATATTTAGAACGCTTGAAGTTAAACAGGGAACAGAGGACTTTACTTGAAGAATCCTTATTAAAGAATGCTAAAGAAGAAAGTATCTTAAAAGGCACTCTAAATAAACTAAAAAGTAATTTTCAAGAATCCATGTCACCCTCTGAAATTGATTCTACAAAAGCAATTGCAGATGTTTTTAATGGACTGATGCCAAATATGGGCCAATATATACAGCAGGGGGTTAAACAGATAGAGTTATACCTTGATTACAATTCTACATGGAAATGGATTAAGAAAATAGAATTCATTACTTCAATAGAAAGAAGGCCTTTAACCACTCGCGAAATAATAGATAAATTAAGAAACTATGACAAAGAATTGAAAGATCTTGAAATGAACAAAGGAATTGCTCGATTATCGGGAATCTTAAATCAGTTAATTGCAAAAGGAGCTGTGGGTAGAGTTAAGGTCGGAACTGGATATACTTATTTCCCCCTTAGCCAATTTGATAAGGATGGCGGATTTATTAACATTGACGGGACTGTTAAAAGGGAATCCTCGATAAATGAACAAATAGATAATAGTGAAGAAGACGATACATAAAAATAAAAATGGGTTAAGGTAATAACTTAACCCATTTTAAGCCGAAAGAAAACTCCGGCATGATGTGAGCAGTGTTTAACCTTTAATATCTACAATTATGGCCGAAACAAAGGACGGCAAAAAGATTGTGTATGTTCATCCTTATAAAAAGGATGATGGGACAAAAGTCAAACAACATGATCGATCAACGCCAAAGACCTCGACAGGTCCAAAGAAGAAGTAGTTCAAGTACTTCTAAAAGGGAGAAGGGATTTGTGGAATAAAACTTGAAAGATTCCAAACCTTTAAAGACCACAATTGCCTTCTTTTTAGCCCCCGGCCTCCAAAACCGGGGGTTCCTTTTGTTAACCAAGTGCAAAATTATAAATAAAATTCAGTTCAGCACTAGGTAATCAATATTAATAAATTGCAGCCTGTTCTTCCCAACCTACCAACACCACAGGTGTAAGTGTATCTGTTGGTTGGTGTTGGTAAGATGAATCGTTATGATGTTTGAAAAACCGATGACTGCTTATTGCACAGGCGATTCAATTTCAGAATTTAAACCGGATATATCTGGTTGCACCTGGGTCAATTTAACAGTTTTTCCACTTGTTAGAAATGCAATTACCAGGGAAACAAGTACTCCGCCAGCTACCATTGCTGCATAATTTGAATAACCGAGATGTGCCAGATATCCAGCGAAAAGACACACTACAATTACAGCGCCTATGGCCAAAAATTGTCCTATTTTGCGAACGCCTATTTCCCTCCTAAGGCTTTCTTTATGCATTTCTATCACTATCGCATTCATTGCGTGCCTGTGCTCCTGTTCCTTTTTAGTCATTTCCATAATGGTATCCTGAACGTGGGGCTCGTACCTGTTGAAAATACCTGGATCAGGTAGAGGGCTTGTGGAAACGGAAAGTTGTGCAGATGCGGAGCCTCCAATTCCAGCATTACGATTTGGCGTATTCCTCGTCGGATTTCTGTTTGACATCAGGATTTTGTTGACTGCTTATTTTATAAAACGAAACCTTAAAATCCTGAACAACATTTGCAAAATCGTTCTGAACATTGAACTGGTCATTTTGGAAACCTAATACAATGTTTGCATTATAATAATGAAATGGCTCTCCCTTGAAATTAAGGAGACTACCAAACCCTGAAAGAATTGCTGCCATATAGGAAAGCTTTTTCTTAATGATTGCCATACAATTTTAACGTCTGAAAGTGCTAATTGTTACATCCAAGGACTTAAATACCCTTCAAAATTAATACTTTTTTGATATATGCAAGATAATACCAATGAATCCAAACTCGTCACACATCTCTTATTTTAGGTCAAAAGGGTATTCAAGAACTATTTTTGAGATGAAATCTCCCCCTAACCAACATACCAACACCACAAGTGTTATAGTACCCGTTGGCAGGTATTGGTAATGGCATGATTGAACATCGGGATAGCCTTCTTAGTTAAAATATATAGTTTTGAATTTGAAAATACTTAGTGCGCCAAATAAAAGTATCTTAATATTGAACTTAACAATTTGCAATTTAGATGAATGAGAAAAGTTTGGCGAGGCTATCTCGGGAATTTTGAGACCAATAAAAAAATATATGATGGCTATTATATAATGGGCCATCCATTAATAAATACATAATAGATTATGTAAGTCAATGAAGAATAGGTCTCGCTTTATATGTACATATATAGCGAGATGGCAAAGTGGGTGGGTACTCTCAAAAAATAATTTGCAAGACATCTATTTTCAGCATCTTACAAACGAAAATATTTTTGATTTTGTCGTGACTTTTTGAAAAGGCTGCAAATACCAACAAAAAATGTGATAGTGCTTTGTAGGTAAATGTTGGTAGTATTCGCCTGATGACTGACTCCTATTTACCAACAAATGGTAACAAGTAGAGTAACGCCTGCGGTGTTGGTAGTGGTATCCTAACAATCCCTACCTTTGCACCTCAAAAGCACTTTTCTGACCACATCGCGATTCCCTCAATGAAGACTATAGAATACATCAACGAAAACCTGGCTCCGGGTAATATCGGGTACTTTTTCGTGGTGTTGTCTTTCGGGGCTGCGCTTTTCAGCCTTATTGCTTATTTTTTTCATAACAGGGATAGAAGAACACTTACCTGGCGCAACCTGGGCAGAACTTCGTTCTTTATCCATGGCATATCAGTGCTTGGCATTTTTGCAGTCCTTTTTTACCTGATCAAAACACACCAATATCAATACAATTATGTATGGGAGCATTCTTCAGATGAACTTCAGCCAAAATATATCATCGCTTGTTTTTGGGGCGGCTCTGAAGGCAGTTTTCTGCTATGGGCTTTCTGGCAAATGGTTTTGGGTTGTGTGCTGATATTCACAGCTAAAAAGTGGGAAGCCCCTGTAATGATCATTATTGCCATGTCCCAGACCTTCCTGGCATCCATGCTTTTAGGCATTCATTTCCATATTTTCAACCAGGCATGGCAGGTTGGGGTCAGTCCGTTTGAATTATTACGCCAGGCTTTTGCCAAACAAGGCCTTCCCTTGTTTAATGACACGGAAATGCACAACGCCCTCGGAGGGCTCATAAAATCTGTTACGAAGGTCAATGGCCGCACCATTGTGGACTACAGCGCCGCCCTAAAACAGGTTGGAGGTCAGGGATTGAACGCGCTTCTTCAAAACTACTGGATGGTAATCCATCCGCCGGTGCTTTTCTTAGGATTTGCTTCTACCATCGTGCCTTTTGCATTTGCCATGGCAGGGCTTTGGAACAAAGATTATACAGGTTGGGTTCGTCCGGCATTGCCGTGGGCGGTTTTTTGTGGAATGTTTTTGGGAACAGGCATCCTCATGGGTGGGGCCTGGGCTTATGAATCTCTTAGTTTTGGAGGTTTCTGGGCCTGGGATCCGGTCGAAAACGGTATCCTGGTACCGTGGTTGCTTCTTGTAGCCGGACTTCATGCCATGCAGATATACAGGGCCCGAAAAACAGCTTTATTGGGAGCCATCATTTTTGTGATATTGACATACGTTTTGATACTATATGCCAATTTCCTTACCCGTAGCGGTGTACTTGGCGATTCTTCTGTTCATTCTTTTGCGGACCTGGGCCTGGCAGGGCAGTTGCTCATTTTTATGTTTGCATTTATCGTTTTGGCGGTGATTACTTTGATCGTCCGCTGGCGACATATTCCTTCATCGCCTAAAGAAGAAAATGTTTCTTCGAGAGAATTCTGGATGTTTATCGGAGCGCTGGTTTTGTCATTGTCCGCATTACATATTGTTTCCATCACTTCGATCCCTGTTATTAATAAAGTAGATGGACTTTTCAATGATTGGTTTCATATCCATTTAAAAACCAATATAGCCCCCCCTGCCAACCCCGCTGCTGCCTATCATGTGATGGAAATACCTTTTGCTATCATTGTAGCTTTCCTTACAGGTATCGGACAGTTTTTAAGATATCACAATACACGAAGGAAATATTTTCTAAAGAAGATTTTGCTGGTGGCTGCAATCGCGATTGTTCCGACCGTTCTAATAATGATTGCATCTGGTCTTTATGAAAACTGGGAATACATTCTGTTGCTTTATGCCAGCTTTTTCTCAGTGGTGGGTAACATTGAGATATTTATCGATATGATGCGCAAAAAGACCATCAAACTTAGTGGTCCTTCCATTGCTCATATTGGATTTGGGCTAATACTTGTCGGGGCTCTTATTGCGAATGCCAAAAAAGAAACCATTTCCCTCAATACAGAGGGGATGCAGGTAGACGCACTATCTAAAGCCACTGCCAAAGAACAGTACGAAAACAAGGTTCTTTTCAAGGATTTCCCAACCAAAATGAATGATTACACTGTCACATACAAAGGTGACTCATCCGGAGGGAATTATCTCTTCTTCAGGGTAAATTATAAAAAAACAGATTCCATAACAGGCAATATCGAAGAAGACTTTGATCTGTACCCAATGATCATTTACCAGAAGAAAAATGACCAGAATATGTCTTATGCGCCAAGTTCAAAGCATTACTGGACAAAGGATATATTCACCCACGTTACTTCTGCTTTCACGGGCGACTCAAAAACGAAAATAAAATACGATACTTCTTATCACTATGAAATAAAAGAAGGACAGTCATTTATAGCAGATAGCTTTACAGTAACCCTGATGAGCATCGTAAAAGAGACAACGAAAACCACAGAAGGCGACATGTACCGTGTAACGATGAAACTAAAAGTTAATGATGGCTTTTCAACAGAATACGCCTCCCCTGCCCTGGTGATAAAAGGCAATCAAATCATTCATGATGATGCTGAGATCAAGGATTTCGGTCTTGGTTTCAGGTACAATACCATAAATATAGCTGATGGAACGCATGACCTTATCGTGCTGAAAGGAAAGCGACCTGAAAGGCAATACATTACCTTAAAAGCAATTATTTTCCCCTATATCAACTTCTTATGGCTGGGTTCAGTTGTGATGTTCATTGGATTTTTTGTAGCACTTATCAAACGTATCAGGGAATATAAAACGGCATAATAAATTGTTATGCAAAGCATTGAAAAAATTGTTTTGATCGGCAGCGGGAATGTGGCAACGCAGCTTGCCCGCCTGTTTATTCAGAAAGGCCTTAATATTCTCCAGGTTTATTCACTTCATCTGGAACATGCCCAACAAATCGCGAATTCAACACAGAGCGGGGCAATTGATTCCATTGACAATATCAGAAAAGACGCTGATCTTTATATTATTGCTGTAAAAGATGATGTCATTCCTGAAATGAATGCCAGGCTCAGGCTGCCAGGCAAAACGGTAGTCCACACGTCCGGTGCGGTTCATCTTGAAGCAATAAATCAAATTTCAACGAATACGGGAGTATTTTATCCTTTACAGACCTTCAGCAAAGCCAGAAATGTAGATTGGAATCATATCCCTATTATCGTGGAAGGCTCGGATCCGGAAACATTTCAGGTTCTGAAAACATTTGCAGATGGAATTTCAGATTCGGTTTTTGAAATGGATTCCTTCACACGCAAAAAACTCCATCTTGCCGCAGTATTTGCAAACAATTTTGTCAACCATTTATTGGTCGAAGCCAAAGAAATCCTTGGAGCCGAAATTCCATTATCAATCCTGGAACCACTTGTAAGGGAAACAGTTGACAAGGCATTCAGCCGGGGAACAGAAGAATCTCAAACAGGTCCAGCAAAAAGACATGACAAAAAAACCATTGAAACCCACCTGTCATTACTAAAAGACCTGCCCGATGCACAAAATATCTACAGGCTTATCACAGATTCTATTATCAAAAAATATAATTAAATTTCGTTAAGTTTAGGTGGTCGGTGCGGACACCGACCCCAGGCAGTCGAGCTAAACATGTCCAAGGTCGGTGTCCTCACCGACCTTTCGAACGCGCCGCTATTAACAAACCAGCATTGAATAACAATTTCCTTAGCGACTGATAATGATCTTATTTACAGAAACCCTGCCGCCGGAAAATACTTTTACGATATACATTCCGGGAGGATCCTGAGACAGATCAATAGGGGTAGACACTCCAATATCCTGGTACTGAGAATATATTATTTGTCCATTCAGATCGGAGATTTCAATTTTAGAATAAAGCCTTACCGGATTTTGAGAAGCGATATAAACTATTGAATTAGTTGGGTTTGGGAAAATCTCAAAATCGCGTACTAAAGCTGGAATAGCAAATCCTGATGAATCAGACCCTAAACTAACGTCATCAACTGCAATATGGCCCGAGGCCAATGAAGTAGCAGATGAAACAACTTCAAATGTGATAGAAATACTATCAGGTTTTGTGGTTGTATCTATACCTGTATAATCAATAGGTATTTGGCCAGGAACAAAATCCTTGATTGTCGAAGCAGGAAAATTCCATGTAGTGCCGCCAATAGAATCTTCTGTTTTTTGAGTTTTATTCCATCTTAACAAACTGATTTTTACGGCGCCACTTTCAGCCTGGTTCATACTATCAATATAATAAAATGAGAGATAATCAGGAAGGGTCTTAATGGCAAACTTAGCGGCGATAAAACCAGGCCATATCTTTCCGGCTGCCGTATCGGGACCTATGTGGGCCGAATATTTCCCGGAATGGTGATGCCGATCAGGATAAACATTATGAGTATTATAACCTTCGTAGTACCAAAGAAGGTCCGAACTTGGCCAACTGTCAGGCACGGTTAAAGTTGCCAGCGTGTCCCATATTTCAAAGCTGCTATTAGGAACCCTGAAATTCTGAGCTAAAGATTTTAGCGAAATTGAACAACATACAATGGAAAGAAAGAGTAGATATTTTTTCAAATGTGCCTTATTATGGCGGCTAAATTACTAAAATATTAGAGACTTCTTCAATGCATCCTGTCGCCCTTTATTTCCAGGTTTGAAACAATTTCAGCTTCAGCGCTTAATATTTGTGCCCATCTTTTTTCAACAGACTCCTTCGAAGAAATAGATTCAGCCAAATCCAGAAACAACCGGTAATGTCCCGCTTCTGCAACCATTAAATCATAATAAAATGGCCTCAAACTCATATCTGAAATATGCTGACTTAACAAACGAAACCTTTCGCAACTTCTGGCCTCTATCATGGCATTAATAAGCAACTTGTCTAAGAGGTTCTCATTTCGGCTCACCCCTTTTCGCATGGTTTTCATCAGTTCATTGACGTATTCATCTTTTCTGGCCAGGCCTAATTTTAAACCTCTTTTGTTCAGTTCTTTAATTACCATCCTGAAATGCCCCCACTCTTCTGTTACAACAGGACTCAATTTCTCTACAACTTCAGGATATTCGGGATGCTTTATGATAATAGATATGCATGTAGAAGCGGCTTTTTGCTCGCAATAGGCATGATCCGTTAGTATGTCCTCAATATTTGATCCCACAAGCCCCACCCATCTTGGATCAGTGGGTAATTCCAGGCCCAATACGCGTTTATCTTCAGCCTTCATTTCACAAACCTTGAAAGAATTTGAGAAATCTGTTCCAGATAGGTTTTATCAATAGAATCAAATGCTGCTTTTGAAGCGCTATCAACGTCCAAAACAAAACTTACTTTGCCGTTTATAAAACCAGGAATAACAATTTCAGAAGCTGTTTCGGCATGGCATGCAATGTATCCAGGAAATTCTGAAACATCATCTACAATAACCGTTTCACCACTTGATGCCGCTGCTCCGCAAACGCCTCTGCCCCATTGGATGACAGTACATGCAGGCAAGCCCTGAAAGGCTCCGAGGCCAAGCGTTGAACCGTTGCGAATATAAAGGCCAACCCAAAAAAGATCCAATTCTGCTTTCATCAACCCCAGGATATTGCAGATATTGCCACTATCAGGGATTTCATTTACAATAATGCTTTCTATCTGCTTGATAAGCAGCGCATATTTTTCTTTTTTATCTGTTACAGATTCCGTTTTTTGTAGTTGCATCTTTTGGGCAAGTCGTTCATTACAAAGTTAGCCCAAAATCCCCTACATATCGGCAATCACGGCAGAAAGTCCATTATTACAGGATTGAGCAGGCAATGATGTGCCGTCAAATGTTGCACCCGTTTTTGAAAGGATCAAAGTATGCACAGTTCCGTTCGCATTATTGGCACCAAGGTAGATCGTTACCGTATGTGTGCCTATTGATAATGAATAGTGCAAAACTCCAGATGTAGAACAAGTTGCAGTAGTAACTGATCCTTCAGGAGAAGGAATTACCGTTTTCGTGCCTCCATCAATGGATACGTAGTCAACTTCTGGTCGCATGTCAGGACCTCTATAAATGCCGACATCGAACTTAGTATCAGTCGGTTTCGGTCCAGGGTCACAGCCAAAAGGCCCCATTTTGTTACAAGAGCTAAATAAAACTACCGAAATCAGGATTGCAAAAAAGAATTTGATCATGGCTCAATGTTTTAATTGTCAAGGCAATTTAAGCAATTTTCAAAATAATTCGTTGATAGCTACATTAAATTTATGTTCCTGATTTTCATTTCATGCATTCTTTAATAGTATTTAAAACAATTAGTCACCATTTTGCATTAGTATTGCACACATCAAAAAATGCGCAGAAACAAAACCAGCATTTTCTTTAAGAAAGCTATTCGGCTTATAGGCCCCGGATTTATTACTGGTGCCTCTGATGATGACCCGTCCGGCATTGGTACCTATTCACAAACAGGGTCATTATTCGGTCTGAGACAGCTCTGGACTTCTCTCTATACGCTTCCTTTCATGATCGTTATCCAGGAGATGTGCGGACGCGTGGGCCTGGTGACCGGAACCGGGATCGCTTCTGTTATCAAAACTCATTTTGGCAAGAAGATTCTTTATCCAATAGTATTACTCTTATTAGTTGCCAATACGATCAATGTTGGAGCTGACCTCGGCGCTATGGCTTCATCGGCACAAATGATATTTGGGCTTCCATTTATGCTCTGGATGGTAATCATGACGATTTTAACGGTTGCCCTAATTGTTTTTGTGCCGTATCGAATATATGTTAGATATCTGAAATTCCTATGTATCACCTTGCTGGGTTATATAGCCACCGTCATTGTTGTGAAACAGGATTGGAACGCCGTTCTTAAAAACTCATTGATACCAACAATAATCCTTGACAAAGATTATATGATGAATATTGTTGCACTACTTGGTACTACGATATCACCTTATTTGTTTTTCTGGCAGGCTGACGAAGAAGTTGAAGATGAAGATGCCTTAAAAACAGGGACTACTCCGGTACCTATTGAGAAGATACCCAATGGAAAACACATCAAAATGATGCGTCTGGATACTGTTGTAGGTATGACATTTTCAAATATTATTAATTTCTTTGTTATTGATGCCACTGCAATTACTCTTGGCGCCCACGGCATGCATAATATCCAGACCGCTACCGATGCAGCAGCAGCTTTAAAGCCATTTGCAGGTGATTTTGCATACATTTTATTCGGACTTGGCATCATGGGTACTGGTTTGTTGGCAGTGCCCGTACTCGCAGCCTCAGCGGGATACGCATTGGCTGAAACATTCAACTGGAAATCAAGCCTTTCACTAAAGTATTTCGAAGCCCCCGGATTTTACCTGGTTATTGCAATTATATCCTTATCAGGTATTGCCATCCAGTTCTTACCCATTGCCCCTTTTAAATGGCTGTATTATACTGCGATCATAAACGGCGTGGCGGCACCGCCCATCATGGTTATTCTCTTGATCATATGTAACCGAAAAAAAATAATGGGAAACTATATTAACTCTCCCCTGGTGAATATTACAGGCATTTTTATCACGGCTGTTATGGCCCTGGCGGCAGTAGCGATGTTCATTTATATGTAAATCAGGAGTAAGGAGTAAGTGGTAAATGGTAAATGATTTATCATCCTGCATCTATTGCCATGGCCTGTTTAAGATAATATCGAAGAGCTTCTTCATTAAAGTCGTTAAGACTTTTCATCTTTACATGTTTTGCAAGCTTTCCAACACCTTTTAACAAACCGTACTTATCTTCAAATTCCCGTCCGTGGGTAAATGAAAAAGTGATGTCCTTTTTTGCTGGACTTATCACTGCGAAAATCTTTCTTCCCTTATAAACGGGTATTCCATAAGCCACATATTCTTTGGCATTTGGAGCCTCTTCGCTCATAAATCGCCGGATTCTGGCAACTACTTCATGAAACTCTGGCAATACTCTTGCTTCAATAAATTCATCAACAGTCATGATCTTGCTCATTTTTAATTATTCACCATCATAAGCCTTCTGTAATTCAGCAATGTCAATTTTGATCATTTTGTATAATGCTTTCGCTACCTTGGCTGACCTGGAAGGGTCTCCTGACATTAGTTTGCCTATAGCTGTTGGTACTACTTGCCATGCAAGCCCGAACTTATCCTTGAGCCAGCCACACTGTACCGGGGAACCACCATCTGCAGTCAACTTTTCCCAATAATGATCAAGTTCTTCCTGGTTTTCACAATTAATAACAAATGAAATTGCCTCAGTGAATTTATAAACAGGCCCGCCGTTTATAGCCATAAATTCCTGCCCGTTTAAAGTAAAATTAGCAACCATCACAGAACCTGCAGGGCCAGGGCCTGCCTCGCTGTAGCGGGACATATTGGTGATTTTAGAATCTTTGAAAATAGATGTGTAGAAATTTACAGCCTCCTCAGCGTTGTTATCAAACCATAAAAACGGGGTAATCTTTTGCATAGCTTTTGTTATTTAGTTTATGTCGCAACAAAGATATTATGCTTTTGACATATCAGTGAAGTGTAAATCCGCCATTGTCAAGGTGTAATTGCGGCAAGTTGGATTCAAATCGTTTCTGCCAATTTCTTAATAACCCACAGTGTTATTCCCCAATAGAAGTTTGAATGTTCCCATCCTGTCTCCCAAATCAGGTTGCTATGTATCAGATCAAGAATCGTTTGATCTTCCATTGACGCTAATCTGAATTCCGTAACCGTATAGTTTTCAGGAAGATCAGGCAACCTTGAAATCTTAGACCAGTAACTATAGCTGAACACCTTTCCCGGGTCAAATTCCAGAATAATTCCATGGTCGTCCCGTTTAACGCCATGCCATTTCCCTGAAAAAATGATTGGATTGCCGACTTTAAAATCTGAAATGACTTCGACACCAATATCTGTTATCCATTCCTTTATGATTTGAGGGGTTGTCAATACTTCCCAGACTTTTGAAGGGGAAGCATTGATCGTAATTGTCTTTTCCACGGTAGTTTCTGATTTCATAGGGAAAGTACGTTATGAGATAAAATAAAGTTCGGATGAAACCGCGAAAAACAATTCAACTCATATCATCCTATCTTTGCAACAACAAAATCGTCTCATGGCCAATCTACAAAACAATCTCTTCAATGCCTTAAAGCAAATCCGTGCCTTTGTTTTTGATGTGGATGGGGTACTGACGGATGGCAACATTCTTTTGCTTGCCAATGGGGAATGGCTGCGCAAGATGAACGTGAGGGATGGTTTTGCCATTCAGCAGGCTATTAAAACCCGCTATAAAGTCTGCGTTATTTCTGAAGACAGTTCTGAAGCTGTAGGCAAAAGGCTTGATGCCCTCGGGGTACCTGAGATCTATTTCAATGCAGACGGCAAACTGGCTGCATTTGAAAAATTTATAATTGACCGGGAAACAGATGTCCATGAGATCATGTATATGGGGGATGATATTAATGATCTCCCTTGTTTAAAGGCCGCAGGATTAGCTGTTTGCCCTCATGATGCCGTTCCGGAAGTAAAAGCAGTTTGTCATTATATCGCCCAGGCAAAAGGTGGCGAAGGATGTGTACGTGAAGTGATTGAAATGGTCATGAAATCTCATAAAATCTGGGATTTTTAAATAGATTTCCAATGGGACATTTTTTTGATCTGATTCGCTGGAAAAATATCCTCATCATTATTTTCACGCAGGTTTTTGCCTACTTATTTTTAGACCAGTCTCAGTGTTTTGATTGGCAGATAACTAATAGCTTTATATACGTAGCTCTTTCAACTGTTCTTCTCGCAGCCGCAGGTTATATGATCAATGATTATTCTGATATCAGGATTGATGTTATTAACAAACCCGAGAAATTAATTGTCGATAAATACATCCCTAGGAGGATTGTCCTGGCTCTACATTTGACATTCAATTTTGCGGGGGTAGTTTTAGGTGCCTTAGTCAGTTATAAATTCGGACTCCTTAATCTCTGCATCGCCTTTGTTCTTTGGCAATATTCCGTGCGATTTAAGTATCAGTTTTTTACCGGGAACCTACTCGTTTCATTGCTTATGGCTTTGACACTTATGGTTGTTGCATTTGCTTCAAACACAATGTTATTGTTATGGCTGGTATTTTATACGGTTTTTGCCTTCCTCACTGGCCTTATCAGGGAAATCATCAAGGATATAGAAGATATGGAAGGAGATGCCGTGTTCAATGCGAAGACGCTTCCCAACACGCTTGGAATCCCGAGGACAAAAATTGTAATCTACTACCTGATGCTGTTGACGTTGAGTACATTGATTTTATCCTGTGTTTATTTATTTATCAAAGGATATATCGTTTTACCTGCCTATCTTATTATTGCCACAGCGATACCTCTGGCCATATTTTTTCAAAGAACGATCGGAGCAGATTCTAAAAAGGATTTCAGTTTATTGAGCAGGATTATCAAACTCATTATGATCGCAGGGGTGCTATCGATGGGGTTAAGATGCTGGGGATAATACTCAATTAGGAATTACTTCTCAACCACAAAGATATCTTCGCCGTCTTTTTTCATGTAGTATTTCTCGCGGGCGAATTTTTCGAGTTTGTCGTTGTTGCCTAACAACTCTTCTTTTTCTTTCTTTATTTCGGCGATCTTCTTCTCATAATAATTCTTCTCGGTTTTGAGGGCATTGTACTCCCTTCCATCCCTGAATAACCTGCGCACGAGATTATAGCGGTCAAAAAAACTGATCCAGACCAGCATAATTGCCGATACGATAAAGTATTTGTTACTGGCGATATGAAGAATTTTTTTCATTGTTCTATTAATATTTAGTTGCTCCTGGCCCAAGCACATTTTTAACGCCTATTATTTCATCAAGATCATACCAGAAAATATGAACACCATTTGTATGATAATTTTCCCGCTCCTGGATTGTAGCATTTGCTAATTTAGGAAAAGATTCAAAAGGTACTGTTATTGTCCGTCCATCATCAAGTTTAAAGAAAATTTGTCTTCCTCTAAATCTAACAGAAATAAATTCTGGATAAGGGTTAATTCCTTGAGGATTAAATGTTAACCCAGTTTTCATAATCGGTCGTATTGAGCTACCTTCACTTGCAAGTTTCGTTCCAGACATTTATTATTGTTTCTTTATTACTTACAATGATCCTTTGAATTTGGTTCAATTTATTTTGACTGAATCTCTTTTGCCAGGCAAGTTCAGGTTCACTTTTATGAAGCCAAAATTAACAAACCGAATCTTGATATGTTATATGCACATGCATTGGTTCAGCACAATCATAGGAAACAAAATATATTCTGTACCCTTCGATATTGTTAAAAATGGTTGGCACTCCCTCCGATTATTTAAATTACCTGTTTGCATAAATCAAATCCGGTCCATAAAATCTGGCTGAATTTCCTAGCATCTCTTCAATCCGTAGTAATTGGTTGTATTTGGCAACCCTGTCTGTTCTTGATAAAGAGCCCGTTTTTATCTGCCCACAATTCAATGCTACAACAAGGTCTGCGATAAAGGTGTCTTCCGTTTCCCCCGAACGGTGGCTTATCACCGCATTCATATTGTTTCTTTGTGCGAGTTTGATCGTTTCAAGGGTTTCGGTAAGGGTGCCTATCTGGTTGAGTTTTATGAGGATGCTATTGGCACTTTTTTCTGAAATGCCCCTTTCGAGCCTGGCTGTATTGGTCACAAAAAGATCATCGCCAACTATCTGGATTTGATTGTTGATTGCTTTTGTCAATTTATGCCATCCAGCCCAATCGTCTTCACCAAGTGGGTCTTCTATAGAAATAATCGGGTATTTTTTGATCCAGTTCAGCCAGTATTCGATCATCTCATCACTGGTTATTTCTTTTTGGGACGATTTATAAAAACGATAGAGACCATCAGCAGTCACCATTTCGGTACTTGCAGCATCCATGGCTATATAAACCTCTTCACCTGGCCGGTAACCTGCATTTTCAATAGCCAAAAGGACCATTTCAATGGCTTCTTCATTTGATGAAATGTCAGGAGCAAAACCGCCTTCGTCCCCGACATTGGTTGACAGGCCATTTTTATGGAGAACACTTCTCAGGGAATAAAATATTTCGGCGCCCATTTGCAAAGCATGAGAAAATGATTCAGCCCCGGTAGGCATGATCATAAATTCCTGGAAATCTATCTTGTTATCTGCATGCTTGCCTCCGTTCAGGATATTCATCATGGGCACAGGCAGCGTATTCGCAGCCAATCCGCCAAGATATTTAAAGAGAGGCAATTGCAATTCAGATGCCGCAGCTCTGGCTACAGCCATAGATACACCGAGAATAGCATTTGCTCCTAAGTTCGACTTGTTTTCAGTACCATCAAGTTCGTTCATGAGACTGTCAATACCATCCTGGTCATATACAGAAAACCCTTCCAATTCACCGGCGATGCCATTATTTACATTGTCAATAGCCTTAAGGACGCCTTTACCCATATACTTATTCAAATCCCCATCCCGAAGCTCTACAGCTTCATAAGCCCCTGTTGAGGCACCTGAAGGCACGGCAGCGCGCCCCATGGCATCAGATTCTGTAAATACTTCAACTTCAATGGTTGGGTTGCCTCTTGAATCCAATATCTGGCGGGCGTTTATTTCTGTAATTCTGCTCATTTCAATTAAAAACCGATAATGTTATTAAATTATTACACGAAAGTAGGGAAAACATGAAAACTCCGACCGGAATTGTTTGCACCGATGTGGATAAAGTTATATCTCAGGAAATCAAAAAGAAAACTTGAATCCATTTTATAAAATAAAAATACAGCGGAAAAGTTTGTTTAGATTCAGTGGAGAAAAATTAAGAGTTATGGTCCGGATAAACAATTCATTTTCAGATGAATTTACAAATACTGTTTAGGGGACTCTTTTTACATAATAATTAACAAAACTATTTTTCAATTGTTATTCAACAGGTCAGCTTTACCCCCTAAAATGCCGAAAAATGAAATCCAAAATTTCCACCAGGGTTGTCAGGGCAAATTTCGCTTTGGTAACCTTACTTATTATTCAGGCACTTTGTATTAACACAAATACAAAAGCCCAATGTAATGGTGCAGATATTGTTGAATACCGCAATGGCAATTGTATTCCTGCATTAGTACGGTATATAGTATCACCTGCTTTTCCGAAAGGGACAAATTACTATTGGGATGCCGGGGGTGGAAAAGGGCCATTATTAGGAGGAGATACATTATACCATGAATATACGGCGGCAGGCAGCTATGGTATAAGTGTAAATATTATCCAGCCAAATGGCAAAAAATGTTCCATATCCAAAGACACTGGTTTCCTGGTTTTGCATGGGGCTACAAGTCTTGGTTTTTATGCAGATCAAACGTTAATATGCACAATTCCAGGTGTTTTAAATCTTCACGATACCACAGGAAGCACCACCGGACGCGATTGGTATATTAATGGTTATATGTATTCTGATCATTCAAAGGACATCACGGTACCTGTAAATAACACTGGATATATATCCGTAACGCTTGTGGTTTACAATTTGGGAGGATGCCCTCAACTGGTCGTAAAAAATAACTATATAGAGGTATTTAATACCTTGGCCAATTTTTGCAGTGTAATGACGGAAAATGCGAACTATAATCAAATAACTTCAAAATTCAGAATAGGATTTGATACCACAGGTGACAATATAACTGAATTGGTTTGGGATTTTCCCGGAGGAACTCCTTCATCATACAGTGGCTATACTCCGCCGGTAATTACCTATACAAATATATCTTCCCCACATTCCGTGACTCTTTCTGTTAAAACAAAGAATGGGTGCATGGCGGCAAGTACAAAAACCGATCTTATTCGAAAATACTATTCAGTGGCGGAAACAAAAGTCTGTCAACTTGATTCAGCGTACTTGAATTATTTGAATACTAATGTGCCCGGACAGATGCCTGGTTTTAATTTTATTAGATCAAACCTTGGCTTAAGCTATCATAGCGACCCTGCATTGAAATATGGGATTAAATTTGGAGACAGCGGTATTGCTGATATAAAGTTGGGCATCTCCTATAATTTCAGCAATTGTACGGATACGCTTATGGTGCCTGCCTTGTTCAAGATTTTACCAGACCTCGCAGATTTCACGTCCCCTTATAGAAACCAATGCAATATACCTGCTACCGTTCATCTACATGCGCTGTTCGGCAATCCCATAACCAATGCAAATACTTATACCTGGGAAATTTCTGACAGCCTGGGACGAGAAGTACCCGGTTCACCGATCGGACCAATAAATCTCACAGATACTTCGATCACTTTTTTTAAAAACGGGTTATATTCCATAAAGCTAATTGTAACAAATTCTGATGGTTGTATTGATTCTATTTTGAAAACCAATTACATCAGGATCGGCATACCCGACAACAATTTTAAATTGCCGGTAGATACAATTTGCATAGGCAAAACACTATCCATTAAAAACTTAAGTACATCAAAAGATGACCCAAATAATCCATTGGGATATGATTGGTTTTTTCAAAACCAGGACAGTTCCGATATTTCCGTGCATTCCACAATACGCTCGCCGCAAATAACATTCTCATACCCAGGAATGTATGATCTTACATATACCATTACAAGTTATTTAAAACTGTGTCCCTCTATTAAAAAAGTAATAAATGCGATATACGTAGAAGGCGCTGCTATTGATATAATTGCATCTGGCAAAAATGGATGCGTACCGATTACAAAAACTTTGACCGCCGTTATACTTGCTGATATACCAAATCTTCCGCTTAGCTATTCCTGGAAGGTGGAACCCAATTCCGGCGTTATAATTCAAAACCCATCAAGCCCATCAACTAAAATCCTGTTTAATAACCCCGGATGCTATACCGCGACATTAACTGTGACAACGAGCAATGGCTGCACAACCTCAAAAACCGTAAGCAATATTGTATGCGTGGGTACCATTGCCGACTTTACGATGCCTAACGTTAACTGCCTGAATGTCCGTATCCCCATAAATAATACAAGTACATTGAACCCGGATCAATTTAATTGGACCGCCAGCCCTTCAGACGGTATTACAATTAACTCTGGCGCCTCAAGTACGCCTGATATAAAGATAACAAAACCAGGTTGTTATGTCATATTTTTAAAAACGTCCCAGCAATCCGTTTCAAACTGTTTTGATACGGTTTCATCCAAGGTGTGCGCTAATGCTCCGCCCAGAATAATAAGCGTTTATAGCCCTGATACATCCAGCCACTGCGCACCGCGGTACGACCAGTTTTTTGCAAGCGCAGTAAATGCAGCCACTTTTTATTGGGATTTTGGCGATGGAACGAGAATCACCACGCAAGATTCACAACCTAAGCATGCCTATTTAAAGAATAACAATGCCGGATTTACTATTAAACTGGTCGTATTTGATAAAAACAGTTGCCCTTCTGATACTGTAACACTTCTTCATTATATCAAAATTGCGGGACCAGAACCTGATTTTATCATTGCCTCCAAAACTCCCTGCAACAGCGGACTCATAAATTTCGAAAATAAATCAACATACGTCTATAAATACTATTTTTTGTATGGGGACAATTCGGGGGTGGATTCTAACAAAATCAGATCACATTTCTACAGATTTGTAGATTACTCAAAAGATAGCAATATTTACGTCCCTACCATATTTGCTTATGATGAATCTGGTTGTGTTTCAATTGAACCTGACACAGTGATACTATATCGGCCTCCTGTAGCCGGGTTCTCTGCAAATATTATCAATGGCTGCCCACCACTCACCGTTCATTTCACGGACAGTACAAAATATGCAATAAAATATGCCTGGAATTTTGGGGATGGTACCACTGATACAGCATATCAGCCAACGCACACTTTTACAAAAGTATCAGCCACTGCCAGCCCATATAAAATAACTTTAGAGACTTTTTCTGACAAAGGATGTGAAGCCACTGCAGTGCCTGTATTCATCACAATAAATGTACCTCCGGCTGTAAAAATAGCTGTATCATCACCCAAATATATCTGTTACAAGGATTCAATTAATTTTTCCGCATCTTCAAATATACAACTTCGAAATTATGAATGGAACTTCGGTGATGGTAACCTTAAAACAGATAATTCCGACCTTCGAAGCCCAACTTATCATTATAAATTTCCAGGAAAGCATACCATTTCATTAACGGCCATTTCAATGAATGGCTGCAAAGACAGTACCTCAGATTCCACTTCTGTGTTTGTAAACGATACCATTCCACCCGCAGCCCCTGAAATATATTATGTTACGGTTACACCTTCCAACTCTGTGGAAATAGTCTATTCCAAACAAAACTATCCAACATTTACTTTAAATACTGTTTATAGATATCCGCAATCTGTGGCTATTTACAATACAAATTCACAGTCTGATACTATTGCAACTGACATGCCGCCGCAGATAGATGCTAACACACAATCTTACGGATATACTGTAACAACGACCGATAATTGCGGCCTTACATCACCTTTTGCAAGACCTCATTTTACAATTTTTCTCCAGGTAAATAAATTTGCAAGGCAAGGTCTTATCCTTAACTGGACAAAATACATTGGCTGGGATAGCGTATCAAGATATGAAATTAACCGCCAGGATGATAAAGGCGATTATCATCTTATTTCAAAAGTGAGCGGCATGGACAGTTTTTTTGTGGACACAATGCTGTGCCAGGGCACCTATTCATATTACGTTAGCGCTGTTTATCAGCAAAATAAATATATTTCAAACAGCAATATTGCATCCAATAGTCCTGATTATATTTATCCGACCAATCCAATTTTGTTAAGAAAAGCCACCGTCATTAATAATGCGCAGGTTGCTGTAAACTGGAATGCCGCAGATCCTCTGAACTTCAAATACTACTCCATTGACCGCGCAGAAGGCGATGAAGATTGGCAAAATGAATATGCTACAACTACCGACCTCTTTTTTCTTGACAATACTGCGAACGTTCATAAGAATTCATACAGCTACCGGATAAAGTTGGTAGACCGATGTGGCAATATCGGGTCGGTGAGCAATATTGGCAAATCCATACTTCTAGATGGTTCGATATACAACGATGACAGGCAAATGAATTGGACCTCTTATAAGCTTTGGTTCAATGGTGTCAAAAATTATAAAATCCAGCTTCAACAGGAAGACGGAACTTTCATTGATATGGCCACCAATTCACCTGAAGACACACTTTTTTCGGACAGTACTGTACACGCAAATCCAAATTTACCAGCCTGTTATAAGGTTTTCGCCCAGCAAAACTCCAATTTGCAAATGAATGGCGATACAAGTGTTTCCAATACGGTCTGCTTAAACCTGCCTTCAAGATTATTTGTACCAGATGTTTTTACACCCAATAATGATGGATTGAATGAAACCTTTAAACCCGTCGGTTTATCAATTATAAATGATGCCGATATCCCTGAATTACAATACGATTTCAGAATATACAACCGCTGGGGTGAGTTGCTTTTTGAGACACACGATGTAACCCAGGGATGGGATGGTAAAAGCAAAGGGCAACTTGTGCCTGAGGATGTATATGTCTATATTATTGAGGCACATGGCTTAGATTCGCAAAACTTCTATATCCACGGCACAGTGACTTTGTTAAAATAAAATGAACAATCTTAACCGGATTTCCCATTCAGTTCATATTATCATAATAATCATATTGGGATTAAGTCCTACATTTGGATTCTAAATTTTAAAATCAAAACAATGAAAAAATTTATTGCAATCTATCATGTCCCCGCAAGCGCCATGGCTCAAACCATGAATACCACCCCAGAACAACAAGCGGAAGGTATGAAACAATGGATGGATTGGGCTCAAAGAGCAGGATCCCATCTTGTTGATATGGGTACTCCATTAATGAATGGTATTGAAATGAGCCCAAATGGTTCAACCAAAGCCAGCGACAAAAATGTATCCGGCTATTCAATCCTGGAAGCTGAAAACATGGAAGAAGCAAAAAAACTGATGGATGGACACCCACATATCAATGGATGGAGCAAGGATGCAACCGTTGAAATTCATGAGGCTATGCCGATACCAGGAATGTAAGAAGTGAGTTCCACGAATCTCATTTCAGATCCTTTCCTGGAGAAAAATTACGTACTCAGGGATGGAATATATATTAATCTGAACCAACCAATAGATAGTAAAGGCTTCCAGGATGCCTATTTGGATGTCCGTGATAAAGAAGGACGGCTATATGATATTAATACCCTCCAACTATTACCAGGCGTTGCAGAAAATCATCCCCTGGCACATGAATGGGGTATCAGAAAAAGGAGCGCTGAAAAGTTTGCAGCTTACCTGACCTCGAAAAATAAAGACCTGAAAGTTCTCGAGATTGGCTGTGGTAATGGGTGGCTGACCAATTACCTGGCTAAAAGGTTACCAGACAGCCAATTTATCGGCATGGATGTGAACTGGGCAGAATTGTTAATGGCTGAAGAGGCATTTACAGATGCGAAAAATATCAACTGGATATATGATGAAATAAGCAAACAGGAAAGTTTGCCAAAGCAATATTTTGACATTGTCTATTTTGCAGCGGCCATACAGTATTTCCCTAACCTGAAAGATCTGTTTTCAAAAGTCTCCAAATACCTGGCCGCCGGAGGTGAGATCCATATCCTGGACAGCCCATTTTACTCGAATAAACAAGCTAAAAAAGCTACTCAGCGTTCGTTGGATTATTATGCAAAATCAGCCCCGGAAATGGCGAATTATTATTTTCACCAGACTCTGAAAAACCTGAATCGATCAGGATTCAAAATAAAAAAGATGAATGCTACTCCCCCTTTTTCATTTTTAAAGAAACTGGACAAAAAAGGTCTTTGGGATTATTTTGGCTGGTATTGCTTAACTAAGCCCTGAAGCACATCTCTATCCTCTTTGCTCATCTGCACTTGGTCCGTACATACCTGGAATCGGAATATCAAGCAAACGCAAATATACCCCAAGTTGACCTCTGTGGTGAACCAGGTGGTTAAATGAAAGATTACGAATAGCGGCTGCTTTCGGAAAACTCATCACCACATGTTCGCCGTTGCGCATGACAAAGGTTTTAGCCAATTCTTCATCACTGGTATTTTCCAGTGCATTGGTGGCATTTGATAGAGCCTGATCATAAAATGAAACCAGATCCTCGTTTGATTTCAATTCCGGAAGTGCCGCAAAAGGACTTCCTTTACTGAAATCTACTTCGTCTTTGCTGATAATAACCGGAATCCAGTTATAGATATTGGCAACATGCTTTGCCAATTGATCAATATTTCTTGATTTTTCGTGCGGATGCCATTTCGGATCTTCAAAAGGGACTCTTTCCAGTAGTTTGCGGGTGCTGGCCCCTTCAAATTTCAATTCGTTTTCAAATGCTTGTTTGAACATGTTTTTTAGTGTTTTGAGGTTTTAAATCAATATTGAATGGTTGGCATTCAGGCCTTTATCATTGCCATGAAATCATCAAACAAATACCCTGCATCATGCGGGCCTGGTGATGCTTCCGGGTGATATTGAACTGAGAATGCTTTTAAAGTTTTATGGCGGATGCCTTCGATGGTATTGTCATTGAGGTTGACATGGGTAGTTTCAACTTCCTTGTGGTTTGCTACATCTTCAGCGTTGATACCAAAACCATGGTTCTGTGAAGTGATCTCGCAATGATTGCGAATGATATTTTTCACCGGATGATTGAGTCCACGATGGCCATTATGCATTTTATAAGTCCCTATTCCAAATACCTGCGCCAATACCTGGTGACCCAGGCAAATTCCAAATAAAGGCCTTTTGTCAGTTATCATAGCCTTTGCCGTTTCAACGGCATAAGGCATTGCAGCGGGGTCTCCCGGGCCATTGGAAACGAAATAGGCATCGGGTTTCCATTCGTTTATCTCTGCGAGGGTCGTTTTGGCGGGAAATACCTTCAAAGCGCAATCGCGTTTGATAAAGTTATTAAGAATGTTTTGCTTCACGCCCAAGTCAAGCACCGCCACTCTTGTTTTGGAATCGCTGTTTCCGAGCTCATAAGCAGTCTTGGTAGAAACATGTGAAGACAATTCAAGCCCTTTCATGCTGGGTGTTTCATGAAGCATGGCGTTCAATGTCTCCAGGTCGCTTTCTTCTGACGATATAATGGCATTCATCGAACCTTTGTGACGGATATAGTTCACCAATCCACGGGTATCTACGTTAGATATGGCTACCAGGTCATCTTCAATGAAAAAGTCCTGGATAGAGCTGTCAGCCATTTTGCGGCTGTATTGAATATTATAGTTCCGGCAAACAAGCCCCGCAATCTTGATATCACCGCTCTGGCTTTCAGACTTCTTGATGCCATAATTGCCAATATGTACATTGGTTGCGATCAATATCTGCCCGTAATAGGAAGGATCGGTAAATATCTCCTGGTACCCCGTCATACCTGTATTGAAACAGATTTCCCCGGTGGTGTTACCTATTTTACCCGCGGCCTTGCCGTAGAATACTTTGCCATCTTCAAGTAGAATAATGGCCTGCCGTTCTTCAAAAAATTTCATATTGTGGTGCAAATATCGGGAAAAAAGGTATCGCTTTCAATTCATACGTTCCAGTTTTTGAAAAAGTGAAACGTCTTTCCTGCTGAGCCTAATGCTTAATTAGATTTCGTAATTTTGTTTTAAAAAAGAATTATGGCTGTTCTTTCTATGTTTTATGGCATCATAGTTTCGATGTACTTTTTTGACAATAAAAAGCATCATAACCCACATATTCATGTTTCTTACCAGGGCGAAGAGGCAATTATTCAAATCCCGGATGGGATTATTATAGAAGGTAGCCTAAAATCAAATAAGATGAAAATTTTACAAGCCTGGCTCGAAATCCACCAAGATGAAGTGATGGCAAACTGGGAATTGGCAAGCAAGGGAGAGAAAATATTTAAAATTGAACCACTGCGCTAAAATTAATCACATGAGTCCAAAAGTTATTAATGTTCAAGCAAATACCGATTATACTTTAATAATAACATTCAGCAATAGCGACAGGCGGAAATTTGATGTCAGGCCTTATCTTAATATCGGTGATTTTACGGAACTAAAAGATTTAGCAACATTCATGAGCGTCAAACCGTTCATGGGAAGTATTCAATGGAGCAATGAGCTTGATTTTAGCCGGGATACATTGTATGAAGAAGGGCAACCCATTTAAAAATAATCTTTGCTTTACCAACACACAAAGAATAACCATTATAATAATCCCTTATAATGAATCCTCTGAAAATTAAGGTGCAGATCTATTTGCTGATCGGAGTAATCCTGGTACTGCTGATCACCACGACATTCTTTTCATTTTTTACGGTCAACCGCTTGAAAAGCAACCTGGATATCCAGGTTCATACCACAACAGTAATGCTGGCCGTAGATAGCAACCTCATTTTTTTGATTAACGCTGAAACCGGCGAGCGTGGTTTTATTATCACGGCAGATACTAATTATCTGGAGCCGTACAAGGTAGCCATCCAAAATATTTCTGTTAATACACCACATCTTCGGGCACTTACCATAGATAATCCGGTTCAGCAAAGAAATGTAGACACTCTTGAAAATTTAATAAACCAGGAGATTGTCCGTATGGCAACATTGATTTCTATTAAAAAACAAGCCGATGAAAGCGCAATAAAGACAATATTGGCAGCTTCTGGTAAAGGGAAAGGCTTAATGGACAGGATCAGAGCTGTGAATCAATCAATGAAGTTGGAAGAATTGAAACTTCATGACGAAAGAACGGTAAATACACAAAAGAGTATTGCAAATGCACAGGAAGTCTTATTTTTAGAAGTCATTTTGTCGTTGCTGATCACTTTACTTCTGGCACTAATCATCCTCAGAGAGCTTGACAGGCGCAATAAAGCAGAAAATGAATTGCTCACATCCAACGAACGGTTTTACAAAATATTTGAAGAAAACCCGATTGCAATGTCTCTTGCAGAGACCCGAACTAACAAAATCGTTTTTGCAAATAACCTCTTTTATAAATACTTTGGCTATGCCGAGGAAGAAGTTATTGGCAATACCTCTCAGGAATTAAAATTGTTATCTCCAGAAGAAGAAGCCAGGCTGGTGCCGATTATCCTTGATTACCTCCATGAAACACGTTCTGTTGCTGAATTGCAAGCATTGTCACCTGAAGAAAGTGAAAAAATACTTAACAAATTAAAAGAAGCAATGGGCACTATGGGCCTTGAGGTTTTATATACCAGGAAAAACGGCGAAACTTTTTATGCGATCCTTTCTTACGATCAGATTGAAATAGATCACAAAAAATATATCATTACTTCTTATCAAGACATCAATGAACAAAAGAAAGCGGAGGAAAAAATAATTGCTTATTCAATAGAACTGGAAAGAAAAAACAGAGAAATAGAACAATTCGCTTACATCGCTTCACATGATTTACAGGAACCTCTAAGAACCATTGGCAATTTTTCCAAACTGTTGGAGCAAAGGCTCAAGGATCACCCTGACGCAGAATCAACTGAATATATGGGCTATATAAATAGAGGGGCTGAGCATATGTCAGAACTCATTTTTGATTTGCTTGAATATTCACGGATAGGGAAGGATATCAGCAAGTCGCCAATTGATTGCGATAAAGTAATAAATGAAATCCTGGGCGACATGTCAGCAAGTATTGAAGAAAGCCACGCTGAAATCCTTAAAGAAAAATTACCTGTTGTAAACGGATACATTTATCTGAAATCACTTTTCCAAAACCTTATCAGCAATGCCATAAAGTTCAGGAAAGAGGGCATGCATCCCGTCATAACTATTTCAGCCACAGACATGGGAAGAGAATTTCTTTTCTCGATAAAAGACAACGGCATCGGAGTTGAAAAAATGTATTACGAAAAAATATTCACTATTTTTCAGCGCCTGCATTCTCGCGAAAAATATAAAGGCTCGGGCATAGGGCTCTCAATATCCAAAAAAATTGTCGAGCTTCATGGCGGAAAAATATGGGTTGAGTCAGAACCTGATAACGGAAGCACATTTTATTTCACAATACCTAAAACTTAAAATTAAAAGACCGTGAAAAGAAAATTAGATTGCATTTTATTAGTTGATGATAGTCATGAAGATAACAGGTACCATGAAATCATCATAAAAGAAATGGACATTGTCAACCGCATCGAATTTGCATTAAATGGTATCGAAGCATTGGATTATCTTAAAAGGGAAGATCGAATTCTGCCTGAATTGATTTTCCTGGATATAAACATGCCAAGGATGAATGGATGGGAATTCCTGGAGCAATACAAATACCTGGATCCTGCGCAAAAAGCAAAAGTAGTGGTTATGATCTTAACAACTTCTGCGAATCCTGATGACATCAAAAAAGCCAAAGAAATAGAGGACATCACCGGTTTTGAAACAAAACCATTAAGCAGGGAAATAATGATGGAAATTTTAAACCAGCATTTCCAGGATTACCTGTAGGTTAAATAGGACAGGGAAGTCGTAAAAAGATTATGGAAAAGGGGGAACATATAATAATATATTTGATAAATAATTGTACCCGACTAATGAAAAAACCAGTTCTGTATCTAATCCTTTTAACAGGCATTTCCCTTGTTTATTCATGCAAAAAAGATGGCCCTACAAACAACGCTGTCAGCAATAACGATCAATCAATGGCCGGTTCCATCAATGGAAAAGACGCCTGGGCTGCAGATTCCATATACAGCTTTAGCAACTCTGGCCTTATTGTCATGATTTGTAAAAACAGATCGGATGGCTCCCAGGTCATGATTCAAATACCGTCCAATATCTCCCTTGGGCCACATATCATAACCACTCAGAATAGCCCATACCAGGTTTACTTTTCTGTATATGGACTTAACAGTTACCTGTCCTACGGCAACCTGACCATTAATTCGGATAGCAATAATACGATAACAGGTTCTATTTCAGGTTCATTTTCATTGGTTAATGGGAATACAAATTTATTAAACTTAACTATAGAGGCATTTAAGATTAATTATCAGCCAATTGCAACCAGTCTTTCTGCTATAATAAATGACACAAACTGGAGTGCATCAAACTTTAAAACCTATACCAGGATCAATGCTGCATTTGGTGATAGTGGACTCTTTATAAATGGCAGTAGATCAAATCCTGCTAATAATGACAGTATCATTCTGACTGTACCATTATCTATTATAGCCGGTAAATATGACCTCTCGAACCCACAAAGCAGCATATATAGTGTTTCCTATTTTAAGTCTTCTAATAATACCAAGTCTTACATCACTTCCGGGAAATTGACCATAACCATGAATACCGGCACTTTTATTTCAGGGAATTTCCAGGGAACTTTAACCCCGGATGTGCCTAATGGAGCGGCTGTTCAACTAACCAATGGCAATTTCTTTATCAGGTACAGGTAGAATTCCACCAGGGTTTTGGCAAACATCCTAAATAAGTTAGCACTATTTAAAAGTTTTCCTATGTTTGTCTTTGATTTGAGCAGCTTTTCAGAAAAGCTGCATTTTTAACTTATAAATCCATTATTATGAAAACGATCAAATCAGAGTTCTTTTCAGCATTCCTTTTTTTGTGCATCATGTCTGAGGCATTTGTTTCGAAGGGACAAAAAGGTTTTCAATCACCGGATGGCGAATCTATTATTGGTAAGGAAATAACCAAGTATGGGAATGACGGAACAAAAAGACTAATTATAACCAAGAAGCATGTCTATCGTTCGTTTTATGATAATGGCGTCAATGGTCAACCAGGTGGATGGGGTGGGAATGCTGGAGAATATGAGGCTCCATATGATGTAAAAATCATTGATTGTTTATTTAAAGATGATGTGATTTTGTTGTTGAGTAACGGAAATATTGTATCCACAGATGGCTTGACAAACAAACTAATAAGCTCTCTTCCAAAGAACGTGAATCCATCCGGGGTAAAACTTAAAGACCTGGTCGGGGATGACCTATATGCCATAAGCACTTCATCCGTAGCTGTTTCCCGTGACAGCGGGAAAACATGGAGCATAGATACCACGGGCATGCGCCTTGGCTTTGGCCAGATATCATCAATTTGTGTGGATACCAACCAGAACGTATATCTTACCGCATCCAATGGCCTGTTTATGCAGGCCGCAAAAGGAAATACCTGGACAAAATTAACCTCATATCCTGGTTCTGAACCAGGCCTGGTGTATGTTGACAAAAAATTAAGGGTTTTTGTGTATGACCAGAACAACTATAAATTTTACGAAAGCACTGATGGCGGGAGGACATTTGCATCGTTTAATAACGGCAATTATGGGTTTGGCTATCCGCTTGTGAGTCATATCGGAGAAGATAATGCCGGTAATATTTATGTTGTTGCGGGGCCTTTCCAGGGAGGCAGTTCCGGCAGTGCGATGTACCGTTCAATGGGCGGAACAAATACTTTCACCGAGATAGACCAGCCGATTTCAGCCCTGGTGGCAAATTCTCCCAACCCCTATATTTTTAATTATATCGGAGGGGATTCCATTCTATATGCCGGTACCGCGTTAGGGCTTTTCACCAGTCGGGACAACGGTACCACCTGGAAAAATGAAACGGCAGGAATTACATCAGATCAAAACTACAGTCTCTTAAAGACAAAGAACGGTGGTTTTGTCATCAGCACGGGCCTGGGCGTGTTTTACGAGAAAGCAAATGATACGATATGGAACCAGACTTACCCGACCTCAGGCAATCTTCCGGCTTTGCCTGTGTTTATGGATAAAAGCGGCGATATATATACCTACGGCGTGAGCACAAATCCAAATACTGCCCTATACGCTTCTTCCCCAAAAGTGGTTGTGAAAAGTACTGATAATGGACTGACCTGGAACCCTGATACAGCAGGGTTGTCAAACATATTCATGAGCTCCTGGTTTGTGGATGAAAATGGTACCCAGCATTCTGCGGGTGATAATATCAAGGGGGTGAGATTATATTCAAAGGTCTCGGGTAGTAGTTGGCAATTGGATACAAGCGGATTGGAGACCACTTCAAACGAAAGCCAGAATACATGCTGGGGAACAGATAACAATGGGACTGTTTACCTCGGTGCCAGCAATAATAACGAAACCAAAAATGCAAGGACTTTATGGAAGAAAACCGGCTCAGGTTCATGGCAGATAGATACCCTGGGATTAAAAAGCGCAACAGTGCTGGCTATTGCCAGGGAAAGCAACGGTACCATGCTGGCAGCGACATCCACTGGTTTGTACCAGAATTCGGGTACCGGGTGGCAACTTGTTAAAGAGCCACAAGGCAGCGGCGATGAGTGCCTCACCGTAAGTGTAGATGCCAGTGGGGGCGTATGGGCGAATTTTGTCAATTATGACGTAAGCGGCGATCTGACTGGGGTAGGCGTTTATGTTTCAAGTGATAATTGTAAAACCTGGACAAGTATGAATGTAACAGGATCTATTTTCAGGGAAATTGTACCAGTAGGTAACGGGGATACTGCCTATGGCGTATCTTATACTGACGGAATTTTTGTGTTTAATAAATCGGGGGCAAGTGGCATTCCATGGATGTCTGATCCCGACAACAATAATAAAACAGGGCTTACACTTTATCCAAACCCATCAAAGGGAATTCTTGTTGTAAATATCCCTACCATATTTGGGAATCCGATAGGAGCAAGTATTGAAATAATAGATATGCAAGGGAATATAGTATCAGAAATGGAATATGACCCTAATTCTAAAATAATAGATACAAGAGCATTGCCTTCAGGTGTTTATATTGCAAAATATAGTGCGGGAAATACTGTTTTGACCGGGCGGTTCGTGAAGGAATAAATTATCGCTTCGCTGCGGACCTGGCGCGAGCGGGGCAAGCGCTCTTAACTATAATGCCCATAGCACTTAATAATGCGGACAGAATTATCATCGACCTTATAAATCAGCCTGTGTTTATCGGTAAGCATTCGCGACCAATAACCCTTAAATTCTCCATTTAACGGCTCGGGTTTTCCCTTTCCCTTAAATGGATCTCTTGATATTTCTTTAATGAAATCAATTATTTTCAGGAAGGTAGCAGGATCTGATTCGGCCCATTTATTATATTCTTTGAAAGCATCCTGGGTAAATGAAATATCCCTCATTTACCTTTGGATGTATTGTAAGCTATGAACTCTTCCATTGTGAAAGAAACCAGATTTTTGTTTTGTTCAGAATCTGATATGGAGCGACGTAAAACATCAAGATAATCCTCCTCATCATTAATGGTTATAGTGATTTCCGCCGCATTTCTGCCTTTTACAAAATCACGTATTTTATCCAAAAGCGCATTGTTGAGCTCTGAAAAATTTAATTTGATGGTAGTTTGCATTGCAAGACAAATTTAGGATAAAACAAATTTAGGAATAAAGAATGTTCCATTAAATTATTTTCATCATGTCCACAGCTCGGTAATGAAAGCAAATACCGCAGTCTTTTAAGCATTGAATTTGATATGCAAATCCAGGGAATGTTTATACCTTTGGAACAATGCCAGCAAAGTTTGCCATATACCTTGATACATCTGTTATCAACTTTATTTTTGCCGATGATGCGCCTGAAAAGCGGGAAATCACCATAGATTTTTTTGATAACTTCGTCAAATTGGGGATCTATGATGCCTACATATCTGAATATGTGATTGCTGAAATAATGCAGCATCCAAATCCTCAAAAGAGGGATGAACTGCTAAAAGTCATTGATGAATACAACGTGGAACTAATTATGAATGAC
>JABDEJ010000016.1 GCA_013287095.1 Bacteroidota bacterium
GAATGTCTTTTATAAGTAAGCTGTCTTTTTTTTTGGGCGCAAAGATTTCCAGATACAAAAAATATAATGATTAAAGAAACCAGGATAACTTTCCACTTTCCACTTTCCACTTTCAATGCCTATATATCAAACATTTTCATAAGGAAATCATACCTGTCCTGCGTTTGGTCTTTTTGAAGCGATGACGGATAACTATATTTTACCTCATATTGAAATCTTTCAAAAGTGGCCAGTATATGGCTCAGATCAATAGTGTCTAATTTGATGGTAATAAGATATGAAGCGTTTTCTTCATCGGCATCCAGGTATAAAACAAGTACTTTCGCATTATTTGATTCTACAATCCTGGATATTTCCGAGAGGTTGTAATCGCGCATTCCAACTTTTAATTCAATGATCCCGCCAATCTTATTAAAAGAATAAAAATTGCACAATCTGGAAGCTAACTTGTTCATGGAAACCACTCCCATATACCGCTGTTGTTCATCCAAAACGGCTATAGCAGTAAGCTCTTGCTTCGCCATAATCTCAAAAACATTCAATCCATGCTGTTCCGGTTGCACATAAGCATAAACATAGTCGTTTTTAAAATCGGAAATCAACTTTCCCTGACCGGGAATACCTAAAAGAAGATCGAGGGGCAACAGACCTTCAAATGTATTTTTAGATACGACAGGCACATGGCAGATACAGTGGTCATGGAATATGCTTATTGCCTTATCCAAGGAGTCTTCAGGTTTAAGTACCGGAAAATCCGACGATAATAGTTCGCTCGCCAGCATTAAAGCGAATTAGTTGGTACGTATATCTTTTTCAGGAAGCCTTCAAGGATTTGGTTAAATGCCTCGGGCTGTTCCATCATAGGTGCGTGGGCGCATTTATCAATCCAGTGAAGTTCAGAGTTTGGCAGCAAATTATGGAACTCCTCAGCTACTTCAGGGGGTGTTATGGTATCTTCTCGTCCCCATATCAGGCAAACCGGCACTTGTATGTGGCTAATTTCGCTTCCAAGGTTATGCCTGATGGCCGATTTTGCCATCATTACTATTCTCAGACCTTTATTTCGCGAGTTTACGAGTTCATATACTTCATCTACAAGTTCTTTGGAGGCGGTATTGGGGTCGAAGAAGGTTTCCTCGGTTTTCTTTTTTATAAATTCGTAATTCTGGCGCTTTGGGAATGAGCCTCCCATAGCGTTTTCATATAAGCCCGAACTGCCCGTAAGCACCATGGAATGTACATTTTCAGGATGGTCTAAGGCATAAACAAGGCCCACGTGCCCGCCAAGTGAGTTGCCAAGAAGGGTCACGGGCGGATACCCCTTGAATTGCATAAATTCATGGATAAAATCACTTAATCCCTCTACGTTTGTCGATGTTAGGGGCATCTGGTATATCGGCATCAAGGGGATGACGACTTTATAATCAGATGAAAAATGGTCAAGAACGGTGTTCCAGTTGCTTAATGCACCAAAAAGTCCATGAAGCAACAACAAAATAGGTCCTTCCCCCTCTTCTACGTATTGGAATTTATCTTCTTTCTTTAGTTCATAGCTCATATTGCTCGTGCCCATTTCAAGGTCAAATATAGAGAAAAATTAAAACACATTCCTTTTATGAAAATATTGAAGTCCAATTTTTAAGCATTTTAAGGCCATGTTCGGTCTGTATGGCTTCCGGGTGAAATTGTACCCCCCATAGCGGGAGCTCTTTGTGCGCGAATGACATAGGAAGTCCATCTTCGGTGGTTGAAGTTACATTCAAGGCTGTTTTTTCAAGCCCAGCCACAACCAGGCTGTGATACCTGGCCACATTTATATTTTCAGGAATATTCTTAAACATGACATGCCCGGTATGATGAATACTTGAAATTTTGCCGTGAAAAGGTTTGGGGGCTTTAATAATACTTGCCCCAAAAAACTGCCCGATCGCCTGGTGCCCGAGGCATATTCCCAGGATTGGCTTTTGGGAATGGTATTTTGTCAATACTTCAAACATGAGAGGGTGGTTCTCCGGTTTCATCGGCCCGGGGGAAAAAACAATGCCGGAATAATCATTTTTTCCCAGATCTTCCATTACTGGTTCATCGTTCCGCATGAAATGGCAGTCCACGCCGCACATTAGTATATAGTGATAGACATTATAAGTGAACGAGTCAAAATTGTCTATCAACAGTACTTTCATTTGGTTTTTTAAAATAATAATCGGGGCAGGTTCTACCCATATCATCATTCAACTTTCAAAGGTATGGGAATATTGTTGAGGGGTGGTGGCTTGACCATGAAAAATGCAAATATAAGGGCGTATAAACCTATAAGGTTTCTCAAACCTTATAAGTTTTGAAATTACGAAACTCCTCAATCAGTGCTATCTTCGCAGAAATTAGTACCAATGCCCAGCCCCTTTAGAAACGACGCCATAGTAGCAATTGCTACCCCACAGGGAATAGGGGCGTTGGGAATAATACGCATTTCCGGTCATGATGCCATCAAACGAGCTGCTGCTCTTTTTCCCCGAAAAAACCTCGAAGAAGTGTCATCACATACTCTTCATTACGGACCATTGTTATTTGATAATGAACTCATCGATGAAGTTATTGTCAGCGTTTTCAAAGCGCCGCATTCTTTTACCGGGGAAAATTCAGTTGAAATAACATGTCATGGGTCACCTTATATCCTGCAAAGACTCATGGAAGTACTCGTGGATATTGGTGTACGTCCTGCCCAGCCGGGGGAATATACCATGCGGGCATTTATGAATGGGCGAATGGACCTGTCTCAGGCCGAAGCAGTTGCTGACCTGATCGCAGCCGAATCAGAAGCTGCACATAAGACAGCTTTGCAACAAATGCGTGGAGGCTTTTCAAACCAGATCAAAGAACTGCGACAGCAATTACTGGATTTTGCTTCCCTTGTAGAACTGGAACTTGATTTCGCAGAAGAAGATGTGGAATTTGCTGACCGCAAGACATTCGTGGCACTGTTGGATATCATTGAAAAAGAAGTGAAAAAACTGGAAGATTCATTCAAGTTAGGGAATGCCATAAAATCCGGAGTCCAGGTGGTGATAGCAGGCCGGCCAAATGCAGGGAAATCTACATTACTCAATGCCTTATTGAATGAAGAACGTGCCATTGTATCAGAAATCCCAGGAACCACAAGAGACACTATTGAGGATGTTATAATCATTCAAGGCATCAAATTCAGGTTTATAGATACAGCCGGCATCCGTGAATCTACAGAAACCATTGAAAGAATTGGAATTAGTCGGACACTTGAAAAGATCAAAGAGGCGGATGTTATCATTTATCTTTATGATATAAATACAACAACGCAAGATATTTTGAATGAGGATCTTTCCACTATTCCGGAGGGTAAAAAGGTCATTCTTGCAGCCAACAAAATAGATCAATCATCAATGATCAATGATCAATTAGGAATCAGGGGTCAGGATTCAGGATTCAGTAATCGGGACGCCCCAGTCACAAATCACAAATCACAAATCACAATTTCTGCCAAAACACGAACTAATCTTGATGCCCTCAAAACGATGTTAATAGAAACCCTTGACTTGGACACCGAACTTCAATCTGCAAACAATACCATTGTCACCAATGTACGTCACTACAATAGCCTTTTAAATATTTTGAAAGCGATTGATTCCTTAAAAGAAGGAATTAGCCTGAACATTACGACGGATTTGCTTGCTGCTGATATAAAAGTCGCACTATATTCGTTGTCCGAAATAACTGGCCAAGTTACTAATGATGAGATACTTGGAAATATTTTTGGAAAATTCTGTATCGGAAAGTAGGTCGATGTTATTTGTCCCCGTGTCCAATGTTATTAATTTCAAAACCATTATTATGGAAAACAACTTCTTCATTTTTTTCAGAGGTGATAAATCATTTCCGATAAAGCAAGTTTATTAAACATGGCAATTTCAAGGCGCCTCACTCATCAAATTACCGGCCCTTATTAAACAATTTGCAGCCCTGAATTCTTCAACAATAATGATCACACCTTCTAAAACAACCAAGCCTAAAACGACCATTGGAAATCCGTAGCCCGCCGTTAGAATTATAGCGGGGGTTGCAACTAAAGCCGTGATTAAAACGGCCTTATTAATTTTACCTGATTGTGATATCAAGCGCCCGGCATCTTTCATATTCCTCTTTGTTTCAGCGTTGCTTTGTGCTTCCTGAGAAACAGAATTTGTGACATATGGGCCAATAAAATTTTCGAAAGATGTCTTGTAAACCTTGGCGATTGAGTCGATCTTGTAATAGTATTGTTTTGTTGCGCCGTCTTGAGAATTCTTTTTATAGATAGATTCTATTGAGGAATCTTTCACCCAGAATGCTATACTGGATGCAAAATGGAAATCGCTCATTTCAAATATGCCTACACCATCCTTTAAAGTTATTGAAACAGTATAATGCATCACGCGTTTTGTCACTTTTTCTGAATTTGGCAACCCAATATTTATCTCTAAATAGTTTTTACTGGTTATCATTCCTATGTCTTGAATGTAATTAGTATAGACATCACCAGTTGCAGAATAGAAGGTTTTATCAAACCAGATTTTTGCCTTACTATAAAGAACAGAAGTATTTGCACCCTTTATAAATATTTTCTCTGAATAGGTTATTTTTTTTGTTTGACTGTCAATGGGTAGTTTTATGTTTTGGTTTACTTGCGATTTCGAAATAAAGGGGAACAAGCATAATGGAATAAAAATCAGCTTTTTCATATTTTTAATCAAAGTTGACCAATCATTCCTGATAATGCAAGTTTTATTTCAGCCTGAGGGATAACATAAAATTATTTGCACTTTCAGTTTTCTCAAAATTCTCGTTGCCATATGACCCATACTGGGGCAATAAACAGTGTGTTCGTGATTTCTACAAATATTCAATCCATACTGGATTGAATACCATTCCAATCAAACAAATTCTCTCCAGAAAGCGGGAAAATGTCGGAATTCATTAATTGGATGAAAAATTCCTCGCCTTCTTTGCATAATTGCAAATCTGTCATAGTTTTGCAGCACATAAAAAAACATAATAAACACACAAACATGAAAAAACTAAAATCCATTTCGTCGGTTCTGTTTGCAATTGCACTAAGCTTTGGCTTTATTTCAAAAGCGTCTGCGCAATTGCCAGGCAATATCAGCCTTCCGGGAAAGGCAACAAACGTAGAATCCGGTGCGGAAAGCAAGGTTCAGCAATTGAAAGAAAAGCTGAACCTGAATCCTGGCCAGGTGACAAAGGTCACTGCCATATATAAAGATGCACAGGACAAGATTGCAGCGCTCAAGAAAAGCGGAGTGGACCCAACAAAGTTATTGTCTCAAACAAAAGATATTAACTCTGCCGCTGATTCAAAAGTGAATTCATTGCTTTCTCCGGATCAAAAAGCGAAATTTGAAGCCCTGAAAGGAAAGCTCTGATAAGGGCCGATCTCCACAAAATAAAAAGAGGCTGTCTAAGATTAGGCAGCCTCTTTTGTTAAGCAAAAAATGAAGACTTCGCGTTCTTCAAATCTGTGATGCTTATTCCCTTCCCTGCGGAGTTGATGTAGCCGTAGGTGTTGCAGGAGTTTTAGCTTGTGGATTCTGGCTGGTAGGCTGACCAGTAGGGGTAGTAGTGGTTTTACTCTTGTCTTGTCCTTCGGCGCGTTCGCCGTCTGTTTCATTACTTGGTGTTGTTGCAGGATTTTTTTGATCTGTTGCTTTAGGGTTAGCCTGTTCAGATGATGGTTGATTTTGGTTCTGATTTTGATTGGCAGGATTGCTTTGCATTGTCATAAAATTAAAATTTATTATCGAATGAGATGGTAAGACAGGTGACGTTGACAAATTGTTTTATATTGTTACAATCAGCAGACCTACCCCATTAAGAAATCAAAGGCACTCCGGAAATCCAGAATGCCTTTGAAAGTAAAATACATCTTTTGGAACATCTTCAAAAACTACAGGCACCATATTCTGTTTTAGGATCTTCCCTGCAATTAGCAGTTTTTCTCAATGCCCGTCTGTTGTTTTTTGATATTCGCTCATAAATAGCGAACTGTTTATAAGTCAGAGCGTCTCTTAGTTCAATATCGCGTTCCTTATCTATGGATATACCTTTTGAGTGGTACAGTACCATATCATTTTCCCGGCCTGCATAAGCAGCATCCATAGCTAGTGATGCTTTAAGATTGATGGTATAGACTTTTGGAAATTGTGCTGCGAACAGACCTACTTCGCAATTCATGCTCGCCGTGAGTTCGGTTGCCCTTTGAGCAGGTGTTTTAATTTGTGCAGAGGTTTTAGTACCGCAAAGGGCAATCCCAACGATGGATACATAGATATAGGTTTTTATCTTTTTCATGGTATTAAAATTGTAATGAGGAGGTAAAACAGGCGTAAGGTTTTTGGCTTTTTTTGAACTTTTCAGGTTCTTTTTTATTGTTGACATGTTGTGTTTTTGTTAAAGAATTGATTGCCATGAAATATGGCTTTTTTGATACTACAAAGGTGCAAAAACATAGATAGCGTCTTGTTATACAACTTTTGTAATAAGTTACATAATTCACAGGTAGTTCAAATAAGAATGTCCGTTTCAAACATAGAAAATCCCCCGTTTTGTATAAAAAGAACTATATCATTAGCATAAGGTTTGGCACTAATGTGAAGACATATTTTATTTGGAAATTTTTTCCAGGAGCCTGTATTCAGGCTATTTATTTGGTGGGATGTCTTGGCCTTTTTTGAATGGTTTTGAAATCATTTTCTTGATTCATATTATGTACTGTTTTATAAATACAATTCCCAGAAAATAAACTATTTCAGAGTTGATTGGTTGTAGGTGCAGTGGCCGGTTCGGGTCAATATATCTGAGTCTTTTTCTTTAACATTTTCGATGTGGCTGACGGAATTTCTATGAGAATCGGTCAGTGTGTTACGCAAGTCTATAATCTATTAAAACAATAAATCATGAAAGCATTAGTGTATCACGGTCCCGGTAAAAAATCCTGGGAAGAAAAACCAAAACCCGGCATCAACAAACCTACAGATGCCATTGTTAAAATTTTGAAAACCACAATATGTGGAACAGACCTTCATATTATGAAAGGGGCTCTTCCGGATGTAACTGATGGCAGAATCATCGGGCATGAAGGTGTGGGTATTGTTGAAGAAATCGGAAGTTCTGTAAGTAATTTCAAAAAAGGTGAACATGTCATCATCTCATGCATTACTTCCTGCGGCAAATGTGAGTTCTGCAAAAAAGGGATGTATTCACATTGCGAAGATGGAGGATGGATATTGGGAAACCTGATTGATGGTTGCCAGGCAGAATATGTACGGATACCTTATGCAGATAATAGCTTGTACCATATCCCGGCTGGCGCTGACGAAGAAGCATTGGTAATGCTGAGTGATATATTGCCAACGGGTTTTGAATGTGGTGTCTTGAACGGACAAGTAAAACCGGGTGACACTCTGGCGATTATAGGTGCCGGGCCAATTGGAATGGCAGCTTTGTTGACCGCCCAGTTTTATACCCCTGCGGAAATTATAGTCATAGATACAGATGAAAACCGCCTGGCTGTGGCAAAGACTTTCGGGGCCACGCATACGATTAACAATAGTGACGGGAAAGCCGAAGCCGAAGTAATGAAAATTACAAATAACAAAGGTGTTGATGTAGCAATAGAAGCTGTAGGCGTATCGGCAACATTTGAACTATGCGAGGCAATTATTGGTGCAGGCGGCCATATTGCCAATATAGGGGTGCATGGTAAAAGTGTAACGCTTCATATGGAAACATTATGGTCAAGAAACATAACGATTACCACCCGTCTGGTGGATACGATTACTACCCCTATGCTTTTTAAAACGGTACAGTCCAAAAAAATAGAACCAAAAAAACTGATTACGCATCATTTTAAACTGGATCAGATTGTTGAAGCTTATGAAACTTTTGGCAATGCCGCCAAAGAAAAAGCGCTAAAAGTAATATTGACCAACGAGTAAAATTTCTCTCAAATAGCTAACGTTAAAAATTAAGATAATGACAACAGAGACAGCAATCAAAGAAACGATGAGCGCCGAGGATTTCGTTAAGGCTTTCACGGAAGCAATGACCCATGAAGGCATCGAAAGCATGATGAAGTTATGGACAGCAAACGGTGTTTGGGAAGTGATGGCTACGGGGGAAAAATTTTCTGGACTTGATCAGATCAGGCAACTGGCTGAAAGATCAGTGGCTGCCCGAAATCATGGATCAGGAGAGGGCCTGCTTCCTTTCAATGTCTTTACCAACGCAGAAGGAACAAAGCTCATCTGGGAGTATGTCCACAAGGGAGAGGTTACGGATCATTGGCCGGCATCCACCAAAAAGCCTGCAGTAGGCACAAAGTTTGAGCTGCCAATAGTCCTGGTCTGCGAAATGAAAGATAGTAAGTTTACCATGATCAGAGAATACTTTGATTTACTGACGCTTACTGAGGCTGGTACGCCACATCATCTCTATTCTTAATCCAACTCAATAAATATAAATAAAATGACACCCAAAGAAATAGTTGTTAACTATTGGAAAGCCTGGAATGATCATAACCTGGAGGATTTGCTTGCACTTCTTGCCCCTGATTTTATTTCCCGAAGTTCCCTAAGTCAGGGTCGCCCTGCAAACAAGGATATGATTGCGATGGGTTTTAATATGTTCGATAGATCCCTGCCTGACCTGAGGGAAGAAGTTGTGAGCATCATTGCAGAGGATGATCATGTAGCATGTCAGGTTATTGAGACTGCCATCTTCACCGGCCCCATGCAATTGCCAACTGGTGAATTAGCGCCCACAAACAAACAATACAAGATACCCGTTGCTTCTTTTTTCAGGATAAATGCTGAAGGATTAATTTCTGAGCAGCGAACGTATTGGGATACAGCCGATTGGGAAAGACAAATCGGAATAGATCCGAAGTTGTTTGCACCGAAACTAGAGCCATCCAAATCATAATTTCAATAATCTGGCAACCATTTAATTCAATGACAACAGAAACAATGAATTCAACCAACCAAAAGCACGTCCCGGTTTTGATCGTGGGCGCAGGCGGAGCAGGGCTGTCCATGTCCCTCTTGCTTCAGCAACAGGGCATCAAATCATTGCTCATTGAGCGACGGGCTGAAATCTCATGGGTTCCACGTGCCCGGAATCTCAACTTCCGGACTCTGGAAGTTTTTCGGGGATTGGGGTTGGAAGCAGAAGTAGTCAAAGCCGGCACCAGGGTATCACGGATGTTCAGCAAAGAAACCCTTGCCTCAAACGAACAAGAGGACATACTTGACGCTGCGACACTGGTAGAAAATATAGAAGAACTTACGCCCGGGCCATTTTTGTGGTATTGTCCACAGAATCAGCTCGAACCGCTCTTGTTGTCTAAAACAAAACAACGTGGCGCGAAGGTGCAATATAACACGGAACTCGTTTCTTTTACGCAAGACCAGAACGGCGTAACTGCAACCATCAAAGACCGCAGTACCGGGAAAATATTTGAACAACATTCAGATTACCTGGTTGCAGCAGACGGTGCACACAGTCCTGTCCGAACAAGGCTCAATATACCAACAAAAGGACTGGGAGCTATTCCGGAGCAATATATATTTGTCTATTTTCGGGCTAACTGGGCCGAACTCGTTCATGATCACATGGCTGACGGCATCATTATCAAAAACAGTGATGGTATGGGCATGTTCCTGATCACCGATATGGACCGGGGCATGTATATGATTATCTGCCCGCCCAATGATCAAAGATCTCCGCAAGATTACACGAAAGAATTGTGTAAGGATATTATTATCAAAGCGATGGGTAAACGTGAAATATCCGTCGAAATTATAGAAGTGGCACCTTGGCAACCCATTCAACGCGTCGCGGATGAGTTTCAGGTGGGCAGGGTATTTCTTGTCGGCGATGCTGCCCATACTATGCCTCCAAAATTGGGACTTGGTGTCAATACAGCAATACAAAGCGCCCAGAACCTGGCCTGGAAACTGGTATCAGTTCTCAAGGGGAATGCAGGTTCACAATTGCTGACCACATACCAGGAAGAACGACACCCGGTTGGGTTATTGGTTGCCGATCAATCGCTAACGGGTCCTGCTACAGAATTACTTGATAAAATGAGTGCAAACATCTCGGAGCTTCCCAAGAAGCAACTCTCACTCCTGCGGATTATTGTCGGCTATCCTTATCGTTCAGAAGCAATTATATCAGAAGAGTATACACCATTGTCACCAGATGATTTTCCGGATCGTCCTGAACTCAGCGGTTTGCCGGGTACACGGTTGACTCATATATGGGTTGAACAAAAAGGGAAACGTATCTCTACACTCGATTTGTTTGATGGCCGCATTGTTTTGCTCACAGGCTCAAATGGTTCATCATGGTGTGAGGCCGCAAAAACAATGGCTTCAAAGATGGGAATTGATCTGGCAGCCTATCGCGTTGGCGGAGATGGTGACCTTATTGATAAGGAAAATGGATGGCAAACAAAAATGAGGATGCCAGATAATGGAGCAATGCTGGTTCGGCCGGATGGTTATGTAGCCTGGCGCAGTATGACAATGCCCGCAAATCCGGCAGAGCAACTTGAAAGTGCACTTGTACATATTCTGTCCGTCAAGGTGTAAATTTGAAAATGCAAACAGGGAAAGGGTATTGAAAATTGATGCTTACATACCAAACGAATTATTAAGCCCTTTCATCCTGACTTATCTGATCATAGAAAGTCAGGGCGAGGGGGTAAACAAGGTATTGCCCGATACATCTCTTGTGCTGGCTTTCAGATATAAGGGACATCTAAGTTATATAGCCGACAACAAAGAGACCAGCTTGCCACTTGCAGCGGTTTCGGGTTTGAGAAAGACGATACGGCTGTTCAATTACTCAAAAGATACCGGTAATATCCTGGTATTGTTTAAAGAAGCCGGTGCAGCAGCATTTTTCAAGAATCCCCTTCATAATCTGTATGATGAAACTGTTTCGCTAGATAATTTCATCAGCCAACAATATCTATCAATAATTGAAGAACAATTATCCGAAGCAAAGAATAATGCCGAAAGAATAGAATTGATTGAAAAGTTTCTGCTATCTGCGATGTCTGACCAAAAACCTGATGCGTTAATTTTAACAGCACTTAAAAAAATCCACATTGCCAACGGCATCATCAATATAAAAAATCTTGCTGAGAGTCTTTATATAAGCCAGGACCGTTTTGAAAAACGCTTTAGGCGTGTAGTTGGTACCTCGCCAAAACAATTTTCCTCCCTGGTGCGGATGAAATACATAACCGGAACAGGAGGGCAAAAACAAAATCTTGTTAATCTGGCCTTTGATGCCGGGTATTTCGACCAGCCACATTTCAATCGAGGGTTCAAATCGTTTACGGGACAGACGCCTAAGGACTTTTTTAAATCCCCGTCCTTTCTGCAAATCAATGATTTTATACAATAACAGGTATTTGGTTATGGATAGTTTTGAACTTTCAAATACTTAACAAAATGAAAGGCAAATTATTTAACAACATCCTGTTATTCTCGCTCTTTGGTATTACACTTGGTTTTTTTGGTGTTCTTTACGAAGGAGTAGTATATGGGCCAAAAATGATGGATTTCTCCATGGAGAGAATGCTTTTTTGGAAAAACTTCACCTCTGTTATTAGTCCCCTTGTCTACTATATGCCATGGGACCCATTGGCGACAGTTATATTGGTTGTCTTGTGTTTTATAGCCCCCAAAGAAAATGGATTGCAAAAAAAACGATTACAATGGGCAAGTGTTTTTCAGGCAACTTCCTTATTATTAACATTTTACATCTTAACTCAAATTAATTTTAAGCATAGTTTTGGCAACCTGGATCAGTATGCTGATGCCATTCCGGGCAAGGTACTTCTTTTTAATGTTCTGAGCTTTGTCAGGATAATCTTGGCTGCTATAGCCGTAATAACTGTTTTTAGAACATACGTCCAAACTCAGGTAGACCTGTACAATCCCAAAATGTAGGAATAATGTAACTTATTTTAAAAATCCTGTAATAATCGCATGGTTGAAGTGGCTCAACTTTGCATTATAATAATTCGATAAACTTAAAATAAGATGAGAACAGCCACAACAACCCAAATCAAAGTAGCGAGAACAAATATCTCACGCATTGAAAACCAACCAGGCAAAGAATACCTTAATCCCACTACTTCTCATTTAGAGACTGCAGTGAAACATTATCTGCTTTACAATCTCGATATCCTGCTGGAAGTATCGAAGCATGAGAAAATGGAAGGCGACCTTGAAACTGCCTCCGCTATTATTAGAAACTACGAATTCCTGAGTCTCGTAAACGATCTGAACCAGGAAGGTTTATAATATGTTAGCAAACCAACTTGTTCCTGTTTTTAAGTACATTGCTTACCCATTGTACTTTACAGTTCTTTTGGCAGCCATAGGCGTTGTTACTTTTCTGTTGTTCAGGGTATATCCGACAGCAATACAAATTCTGGCAATTTTATAAAATTTAAAAATTAAAACTATGTTTTACAGCGGTTATCATTTTTGGGGAATGCACCTGATATGGTGGTTTGTCTGGATCATGCTACTTTTCTGGATTTTCGCAACTCCTTATCGTATTCCCGGTGAGATGCGTAGAAAAGACGGTCCATTGGATATTCTGCAAAAGCGGTATGCCGGTGGTGAAATAACCACGGAAGAATTCCAGGAGCGGAAAAAACATCTTGAAGGCGAGCAGGGGAAATGAAACTGATATTTGTCAGGTTGCGTTATAGATATTATTCCGACATTCGTATTGCGGAAGGTGGTTTGGGTCTTAAACCATATATCGGCAGTATTATCTTCGTAAACCCGTTCATCCTGAATTTTTAAGAGAAAAAGGCGTACAATTTGAAACTCTACATCAAATACATGGTAAGCATCAGGTGCAAGCTGATCGTGAAGGAAGAATTGAAAAATCTCGGACTTCATTACGTGATCGTAAACCTGGGAGAAGTAGATGTTTTGGAAGACATTACAGCAAAACAAAGGGAAAAATTAAGGGAGGCTCTTTTGAAATCGGGCCTTGAACTTATGGAAGACAAAAAGGCGATGCTAATCGAGAAGATAAAGAATATCATTATCGAAATGATTCATTATGAAGATGAACTTCCCAAGGTAAATTTTTCAGAATACCTTAGTGAAAAGATGAATTATGACTATACCTACCTGGCAAATCTCTTTTCAGAAACTGAGGGCACCACGATAGAGCATTTTATCATTCTGCATAAAATAGAAAGGGTAAAAGAATTGATCCTATACAACGAACTCAACCTGACTGAAATAGCTGACAAACTTCATTATAGCAGCGTGGCCCACCTTTCAAATCAGTTTAAAAAGATCACCGGGCTAACGCCATCATTCTTTAAATCGCTTAAACACAAGAAGCGGGTCATGCTTGAAAATGTGTGAATTATGCAAGTTTTTTCAAACATTGTGTAATAGTCTCCTGATCTCAGGTGCCGAACTTTGTATTATCCCTAAACACAAAGTTTCGTTTGAAAATATTTATCAAGTACATGTTCAGTGCCCGCTGCAAAGTGGCTGTGAAAGAAGAGCTTAAAAAGCTTGGGCTGCATTTCATCGTTGTGGATCTTGGCGAGGTGGAGATCATGGAGGAGCTTTCTCCTGACCAACGCGAGCGACTGAAATCTGCTTTATCTGATTGCGGTTTTGAACTCATGGATGACAGAAGGGCTCTTTTGATCGAAAAAATAAAAAGCACGATTGTGGATATGGTTTATTCTGATAATGAAACGGTTAAAATAAAGAATTCTGATTATCTCAGCGAGAAACTCGGTATTGATTACCCATATCTTGCGAATTTATTTTCAGAAGTACAGGGCACAACCATTGAGCAATACATTATCACCCTCAGAATTGAACATATAAAAGAACTGATCGTATATGGGGAGTTGAGTATCTCTGACATTGCCTGGAAGTTGAATTACAGCAGTGTGGCACATTTATCCAACCAGTTCAAAAAAGTGACCGGTTTTCCGCCTTCCCATTTTAAACAACTAAAAGAAAAAAGGCAAAGCCCGGTTAGTGCCACGCAAATTGAAACAGCCTAAAATCAAAACGAGAGCAACAAGAGTATGACTAAAATAAAAAATACGGATGAGGATGAGTTAAGCATTGTGCACAAGGAACTTGCCCTTCAAAAAGAAGAAAAAGAAAAACTGGCTAAAGAGTTAATCATTGCACGCAAAGAACTTGCATTTCAGAACCATGAGAAAGAAGATCGGGCAACGGAACTAGGGATAGCAAACAAAGAACGCGCCTTTCAAAATGAAGAGAAGGAAAAAAGAGCTGAGGAGTTAAGTATCGCTAACAAAGAACTGGTTTTTCAAACCGGAGAGAAAGAAAAACGCGCCGCAGAGCTGGTCATTGCTGATATAGAACTTGAATTTCAAAATAAGGAGAAAGAAAAGCGGGAGGTTGCGAATAAAGAACTTGAAGCATTCAGTTATTCTTTAAAATTAGCATCCCAATATTCCCTTAGCCTTATAGAAGCCAGCCTGGACCCATTGGTTACTATCAATACCGAAGGCAAGATCACTGATATGAACGAGGCCACTACACACATTACTGGCATTACCCGTAAAAAGCTTACAGGCACTGACTTCTTTGATTATTTTACCGAACCGCAAAAAGCAAGAGAAGTGTACCAGGAAGTGTTTGCGAAAGGATATGTTGCCGATTCTCCGCTTACGCTCCGACATAAGAATGGGAAGCTTACCGATGTCCTCTTCAACGGTTCTGTTTATAAAGACGATAAAGGCGATGTGCTTGGCGTTGTTTGTGTTGCAAGGGATGTTACAGCTCAAAAACTGCTTTCCAACTATTCATTGAGCCTTATTGAAGCCAGCCGCGATCCGTTATTTGCCATCAGTCCTGAAGGCAAAATAACGGATATGAACCAGGCCACGGTAAACGTAACTGGGGAGTCGCGTGAGAACCTGATCGGTACAGATTTCTTTAATTATTTTACGGAGCCTGAGAAAGCACGGGAAGGTTATCTGGAGGTTTTTGCAAAAGGATATGTGGAAGATTATCCTCTTACCATAATTGATGGGGAACTGACAGATGTATTGTTCAACGGCTCTGTTTATAGAGACGACAGGGGGAATGTACTTGGCGCTGTGGTAGTGGCCAGGGTTATCACCGAACAGAAAAGAATTGAAAAGGAATTGGTTGCAGCGAAAGAATCTGCTGAGCTGGCGACAGGAATTGCGGAAGAGGCAAAACTGAAAGCGGAAGATGCCACGAGGATCGCTGAGGATGCCGTGAAATCGAAGCAGCAGTTTTTGTCAAATATGAGCCACGAAATACGTACACCTATGAATGCGATCATTGGGTTCACAAAGGTGATATTGAAAACGGATTTGAGCGCCAAACAAAAAGAATACCTGACTGCTATCAAAATAAGCGGCGATGCATTGATCGTACTTATAAATGACATCCTGGACCTCGCCAAGGTAGATGCAGGGAAAATGACATTTGAACAGACACCGTTTAAGATGGCCTTATCCATATCTGCCATGCTTCATTTGTTCGATACAAAAATCCAGGAGAAAAATTTGATTTTGGTTAAAGATTACGACCCCAGGATCCCGGAAGTGCTCGTTGGTGACCCTGTACGTTTGCACCAGATTATTTTAAACCTTTTAAGCAATGCTGTAAAGTTTACCACTGAAGGGAAAATTACCGTAAGCGTTCATTTGCTGAGCGAAGATGATGATAAAGTAAATATTGAGTTTTCAGTTGCCGATACCGGGATCGGGATACCTGAAAACAGGATCGAAAGGATTTTTGAAAACTTTCAACAGGCATCAAGTGGCACTTCAAGGCTATATGGTGGCACCGGGCTGGGATTAGCAATTGTGAAACAACTGGTTGAACCACAGGGAGGCAGCATCAGTGTAAAAAGCAAAATGGATGAGGGTTCTACTTTTAGTTTCACATTAAGTTTTCAAAAAACAAATGCAGAAGCTGCACTGGATACCGATTTGGTGGAAGTGGATTCAGAAATAAAAAATATAAGAGTATTGGTGGTGGAAGATATTGCACTCAATCAATTATTGATGAAGACGTTGTTAGATGATTTTGGTTTTGAACGTGATATTGTGGGAAACGGGAAAATCGCCATTGAAAAACTCGAAACAAAATCTTATGATATTATATTAATGGACTTACAAATGCCGGAAATGAATGGTTTTGAAGCCACTGAATATATCCGGAACCAGATGAATTCCAATATTCCCATTATAGCATTGACAGCTGATGTGACAACGGTGGACCTGGCAAAATGTAAAGCTGTGGGAATGAATGACTATATTGCAAAACCGGTTGACGAAAGGCTGCTATATAGCAAAATTGTGGGGTTGGTTAAAAAACCTGCTCTTTCTAAAAGCATCGAAAGCGAAATAAATGATTCTGATGAAAATAAAAAAATGAAATGTACCGATCTTGATTTCCTGATCCATCGTACCAAATCAAATCCAAAACTAATGATGGAAATGATCTCCCTTTACCTGGAACAGACTCCTCCATTAATAAGCGCCATGAAACAAAGTTTCCATGATAAAGATTGGAATTCATTATACTCCGCAGTGCATAAAATGATCCCTTCGTTTTCAATAATGGGAATAAGTATCGATTTCGAAAACATGGCCAGGAAAGTACAGGATTACGCAAGCACACAACAGCAAACGGATGGCATACCGGGGATGGTATTGCAGTTGGAACACATTTGTGCCCAGGCCTGTATAGAGTTGGAACAAGAATTTAATACAATTAAAAATACAAAGGCATGAACGATGGAGTTAAAATAAAACTTTTTCTGGTGGATGATGATGCCGTCTTTTTAAAATCATTGGAAATTGAGTTTCACCTGGAGGCGGATTTCGAAATTGAAACGTATCCAACAGGCGAGCTCTGCATTGAAAATTTATCACATAGTCCGGATGTGATTATCCTGGATTATAACCTGGACGGGATCGAAAAAAATGCCATGAACGGAATGGAAACATTGGACAAGATAAAAGCAATAAATCCTGATATTCCGGTAATTATGTTATCTTCACAGGATAAAATTGAAGTGGCCGTAAATTGTATGCACCATAAGGCCTTTGATTACGTCGTAAAAAGCGAAACAGCCTTCACCAGATTACAAAAAGCAATCACTACTATTTTCAAATACAGGAAAATGGAAAAGCAGTTGAGCTGGTATATGGATAGGATGTAGTCAAATCTTCAATCAACTGTCTCTAAAAAAATAAAATGGAAAACACAGAATTTGAAAAATCGAAAGCACACATCACCGTTGAAATTATTGAGTACATCCCTAATTCTGTTGTCAGCAAAACAATCATCAAAAAATCAACCGGGAATATCAGTATTATGTCGTTTGATACGGGGGAAGGATTGACTGAAAAAACATCTCCATTCGACACATTTGCGCAGATCATTGATGGAAAAGCGGAGATAGTAATAGACGGAAAATCTTTTTTGCTCAATACGGGTCAATCCATTGTCATACCAGCACACAAACCCAACCTTATTAAAGGCAACCAACGCTTCAAAATGATTCTTACCATCATAAAAAGCGGTTATGAAGGGTAAATCCCTAAGTTTTATTTGCCGAATGTGTGAATGATGTAACTTATTTCAAGAAACGTGTAACAGTCGGGATAGCGAAGATGTTCAATTTTGTAGTGTAAATTTATTCACCGTAAAAGTTAAACAAAAATGAGAACAGCTAACATCACCCTGGCCAAAGAAGGAACATCCGGTTTGTCTTCTGGTAACAAAGCAACTTCTATCCCTTTAGTAACAAAAACCAAATATCCATTTCCATATAATGCTGGTATTTTTGGGATTGCTGCCAAACGTTATAAACCAACTCAAGCAGGAAATATTGCAGAACCCCTGAGTGATAGAGGAATTAACCTCGCATATTAATAATATACGACCCAATTTTATTTTTATAAAGCACTGCGAAAATTTCGCCGTGCTTTTTTTATGAAGAACAGAGATTCAATAAGTGACTCATTGATCAGCATTTGAAAAACCATTACAAATTATACTTTCTTGGGGCTATTGTTGCAACAATAATGGCAACGTTGCCTGTAATGGCGCAACAGCAAGGCATTCAATATTTTCGACAATATAACAAAGATGGTCTGAATACTTATGGGCCATCCAAAATGGATACGGTTCCATTTTCAGGCATTAAGGTACGGGTTGGGGCAAGTGTAAGCCAGGATTTTCAAATAATAACCGATCGAAATAATGCAACCCCACTCTATGTCAATGGAATCAATGTAAATCAACTTAAAACCCTAACCGGGGCATTTAATCCGGCATTGGCCAACCTGAACTTTGATGCCCAATTGCAGGATGGCATCCGGGTAAACCTGGCCTTATACTTATCTTCCCAAAACCATGGAGAGGTATCATTTAAAGATTGGTACATTCAAATTGATAAAATAGTGTTTTTGAAAAGCGATCTGATAGACACCCTCATGAAACGTTTTACGATCAAAACTGGGTTTTATGAAATGGATTATGGCGATCAGCATTTCCGCAGGACGGATGGGGGCAATAACATCTATAACCCGTTTGTAGAGAATTATATCATGGATGAATCCGCCGTTGAAATTGGGACAGAGGTTTATTATCATCCTAAAAATGGATTAATTGCCTTGGTTGGCATGAGCAATGGAGAATTAAATCCAACGGTTGCAGGAACCACTAAAATTGATTCGGCAACCGGGAAACTGAATTTTTCCGCTCCGGCATTTCATTTCAAACTCGGATATGACAGACAGCTTAATAAAGACTTCCGATTCCGGATTACCGGATCATACTATATGGACCAAAGTGCAGAAGATAACCCTTTGTTTTTCGGTGACAGGGCAGGATCACACTATCTTTTTGTAATGGAAAATACAACTTCCACATTAGATATCGATAACTGGTCAGGGAAATATAATCCTCAATTCAGCGAACAGGTAAATGCCTTGATGGTAAACCCATTTGTAAAGTATAAAGGCCTGGAGTTTTTCGGTACTTATGAAATGGCACAAGGACGAACTATTGCCGAGAAATCCATGCGGAATGCAATCCAATATGTAGCAGATCTTGTATATCGGTTTCCGAAAAATACGGAAGATTTCTGGGTCGGCCTACGTTACAATTCTTTGACATCTTCATTGCCTTTTAGCCAGACTGATATCAATATTAACCGTGCTGTTGGTTCTATTGGATGGTTCACCAATAAAAACATTCTCCTTAAAATAGAGTATGTCAATCAGTATTACATGAATTTCGCCTCAACTGATATACGTTCAGGTGGAAGATTCAATGGTTTTATGATTGAAACGGCTATTGGGTTTTAAACCTGTATTTCTTTTTAAATAACTGTAAAACAGTCATTAATATTATTTTTTGGTGATTGCTAATAATGTGTGAATGATGTAACTGATTTTAGAAGTTATGTAACAATCATGAGAATGCGTAGGCTAAACTTTGTGGTTGAATAACCAACTAATATGATTTCAAGAAATGAGGACTACTAAACCCGGTAAGTTCAGCGTAACCGGCGCATTCGTTTTAATTTTATTTCTTTGTAATGCCCAAAAGGCAAGCGCCCAGCAAACATGGACTGGAAACGATAACACAAATGATTGGAGCGATCCGGCCAATTGGACGAGCGGGGTTCCAACATCAAATGATGATGTAACCATACCGGGCTTTTTATCCTTTTACCCTGTTTTATCGGCGCCCGCTTTTGCCAAATCAATCAGTATGGCAAGCGCTACGTCGCTTACCACAAACAATTACAATTTGACTATTACCAATAGCATCAGCGGTACCGGGACAATGACTTCAAACGGAAGTATTATTAAAGTAGGTGGTGATTTTGCGGTAACGGCATTCACGGGAAACTCTTCAACTGACACTATCAGGGGCAACTTGAATGTAGGTACTTCATTTACGGGAAGCTCTTCAAAATTATTTGTAGGAGGGAATTGTTCCACCGGCACCACTTTTATAGGAAACTCAGCAATTGTTAAAATTGTGGGCGATTTTAATGTTGGCACCTCATTTACGGGAGGCAATTCCACAGACAGCATTGGTGGTGATTTTATAATGGGTACTTCATTTACAGGAGGTTCTTCAAATGTGCAAATTTTAGGCAATTTTTATTTGGGGACCACATTTACGGGAAGTCTTTCAACAGTGACCTTTAGTGGCGCTTCGGCACAAAGTATCGGAGGAGACGATCCTCCAATTGGATTCAACAATCTTGTCATTTCAAATGTAACTGCAGGTGTTTCAACGTCAATTGATATCATACCTGCTACTACCAAAGTTGACACGCTTGCCAATTTTATCCCAGGGTCGGCCTATACAGTAGGCGGCATTCTTAGCGATAGCGGAACTATACAAGTAACGGCAGTTGGCAATACAGATGACCTGGCCATCCAGTATTTTGGGACACTATTACTGACAAAAGGCAAAGTTGATTTTGTGGGGGTTTCCTCACAAGAAATGGGCACTCATACCGTTGGCTACCTTGAAATCAATAACTCATCCGGCGTAACTTTAACCGGCGATATAGATGTGCTTAAAAACCTTACCGGCTCAGGCACGCTCATTGGCGGCACCAATACTGCCACTATTGGCGGAGATATGACTGTTTCTGGTTTTACATGCAATACATCAACGGTTATCTTCAATGGAGCCATACCTCAGGTTACAGGGACAGGAAGCGGTCAAACTTTTTACAACCTCACAATGGATAATACCAATGGGGGGCTGTCAATAACTGGACATGGCAGTTCCACAGTAAGCAATCTCCTGACACTAACCAGCGGTATTATAACATCAGATGCCTCTGACCCACTGATATTTTCCTCCACGGCCACAGCCGTTTCAGGTGGCAGCAACAACAGTTACATAAACGGCCCAGCAGAAAACAATGGCCTGTCGGGCAGTAACCCATCCTTTACTTTTCCGGTAGGCAGTGGGGGAAAATATGCGCCAGCTATGGTATCGGGCATAGGTTCTACTGCTGATTTTACGGCACAATATTTTAAGGGTGCACATACTGCGAGCACTTCAGGAATAACTGGTACATCCCCTACGCCAAGTGTGGCTGAATACTGGACGGTAATTGAAAATTCTGGTGGTACCGTTGCAAACCTTACATTGAATTGGGAAGATGCCGGTTTTTCAGGGATTTTGTCTGGCCAGGTAGGCAGTGTTAGCATATACAACGATCATGGAGGGTCAACCTGGGTTGATTTATCAGGAACCCCTACCGGTACTGGCGGTGCGGGAGGAACCGGTTCGGTAATTGCAAGTTCTGTGGCTGCATCGGATTTTGCTTCGGGGGGATATTTTACATTCGGGGACAATAGTGGCGCTAATCCACTTCCTGTAACCCTGATATCATTCAATGTCAATTACGAAGGCAATCAGGTTGAGATGAAATGGACAACTGCTTCAGAGACAAACAATGACTACTTCAGCATCGAACGCTCAATAAACGGGCAAACATGGCAAACTATCGGGCAGGTTCCTGGTCATGGAAATTCAATGATCATGGAGAACTATGCGTATATAGATGGCCTGGAAGGGATTATCGCAACAGGCAACATTTACTATAGGCTAAAACAGGTTGATTTCAACGGAGTTTTGACCTATTCACAGATACGGGCAGTTGATTTTATTGGCATTTCTGCCGCAATTGCCACCTATCCAAACCCTGCCACAAACTTGCTGAATGTAAACTGGATCAGTAAGGACAATGGCCCCGCCATACTAAACCTGACAGATATGACAGGGAAAACCATTTATACTGAAAACGTAACAGGCATAGGTATGATGAACAAGCAAATAGATATGACAAACTACCCCAAGGGGGCCTATACCCTTTGGATTGTGACTGGTAGAGGAGCCAATTCTCAACTGGTTTGCAAAAAATAATCCACGCGTTTTTTATAAAAATCGGCACTAAATTGTTGTTGTTATATGTATATGTCAAATCTGTGAATAATGTAACTTATTGCAGAAAATGTGTAATAATCACCTAAGTGAAGTGCCTCAACTTTGCATTATAATTAATCACCACTAAAATTTAAGCAAAAATGAGAGCATTTAAAATGACTACCATCAACGAAGAAATTTCTAACACCTCTATCGATGAAAATCAAAACGGGGAGATAATCAACAAAAAAAATAATATTCCTGAAGTAAAGAAGGTAAAATATCCTTTCCCATATAGTGCAGGTATTTTTGGCATGGCGGCAAAAAATTTCGATCCTGCACGGGTAAGATAGGTTATTAAAAAATCGGCCTGACGGACTTCAATGTGCGTCTGCATTTAAATTTTTTGATCAGGCAAAACACCATTCAATACACTTATTCTCTTTAAGCACCGGACAAATCCAACGGTGCTTTTTTTATGTATTCTTTTTAATTGGAAGTGTGAATAATGTAACTTATTTAAATAGTTATGTAATACTTACGCTATAGCAGAAGCTCAATTTTGTGGTGCAATTGGAAATCTCCAATTCACTAAATTTCTAAAAATAAATTATCTATGAATTCACTGAAAACAATCAAAAGAGCTGGGGCCTTAATCCTGGCTATCCTGTTTTTTAACACGGTTTCTTATGGAGCCACATATACTGCAGCAGTTTCAGGCAACTGGAGCAGCAGCACAACCTGGGGCGGTACAGCGCCATCATTTACCAATACTGCAGATCAAATTATCATTCCTGCCTTGATCACCGTTGCAATGGATGATAATGTGACCCTGAACGGCTCAACCTCAACTTTGGCTGTAGCAGGCACACTTACCGGTGCTACAGGTAATTATCTTACAGTAACTGAAGGCGCAATAACCGGTATTGGTTCCATTGCCACTGGCTACGTGACCATGGGAACCGGAGCAACTATTGCTTTTACAGGTACTATTGCTACTGACTATTATAGCAATACTTCTTCTGCAACCCTGAAATCTTATGCTAATGTAATTGTTGCTAAATCAATGACCCTCACTTCCGGTGCTTTGAGTATCGAATCTGGCGGTGTGCTTGCTTTTACCACCGGCGCCACTATTATTATGGCTGGAGGTCAGTTAGTGGCAAACAGTGGCACAATTACACTTACTTCAAGCTACAATGTTGCTTATTCTGCTGCTGCTACGACTGGAGCAGAATTGTCAGGTATAGGTTTAACGAACCTGACCATAAATGTGCCTTCCACTTCAGCCGTAACTTTGAACAGCGATTTAGTTGTTAAAGGAACATTGACTTTGACGAGCGGCGTTCTGGCCCTTGGATCGCGCAACCTGAAAATTGCAGGCGATATTGCATCATCGGGCAGCGGAACGGTTGCATCCACAAGCGCAAATGATATAAATTTTGCAACTACATCCAGTATTACAGGTGTTCTAAATTTTAGCGGCAATTCTAATGTGGTAAATAATCTGACTGTTGCAGTTGGCAATGCAAACCATGCCCAAATAGGTGGAAACCTTGCTGTTGTAGGTTCACTGACTCTTACAAGTGGCGCACTTAATTTATCAAATGGCAGCAATTTTACATTGAGTGGCGATGTTGCCGCAGCAGGCACAGGAAAACTGGCTCCTTCGCCAACTTCCAATATTACAATAAACACGGCCATTTCACCAACCGGTTCTATTGGTTTTGCAAGTGGAAACAATACTGTAAACAACCTGACTGTAAACATTGGCAACGGTGGTACTTTTAAATTGGATACGATCAATTCAGACCTTACCGTAGCTGGGACATTGACCATTACAAAAGGACTTATTAATATTGGCAATGATACGCTTACCATTGGTTCTGCGGGATCAATTTCAGGCGCAGGCAGTGCATCTTATATCATTACAGGTACAGGAGGTTTTTTGGCTATGACTTTAGCAGCAGGTGCATCAAATGCTTCGACTTTCCCTATCGGGACTTCAACAAATTATTTCCCAGCTGCCATCATTTTGAACAGCAGTTCAGCAAGTGGAACAGTTATGGTAAACGCCACACCTAACGTGCATGGTCATGGCCTCGTTGGCAATCTGATTTCTACCCTTCAGCCGGTGGTTGATGCTACCTGGGATATCCGATCAAGCATAACTTCAAACATGAATATGAAAATGAACCTAATGTGGCCAACTACTGCAGAAGTAAATGCATTTGACCGTACTAAAGCATATATAGCTCACTTTACCAATAACGCTTGGGATGTAAATACTACTGCAAGCGCTACTACCGTAGCAACTGGTATGTACGGAATAAGCCGGGACAATATTGCTTCCCTGAGCCCTTTTGCAGTATTCGATCAGGCTACTTCAGGCGTTAATGAATCAAATAACATTTCCCTGGAAAATAGCTTCGGCTTATTTCCAAACCCTGCTTCTGACAATATATATGTTACAAGCCCAGCGAATATGACCGGCACTACATACATTGAAATACATAGTATCAATGGTCAGCTTATGGTTTCAAGTACCATGAACGGAAACAACCAGGCTATAAATGTAAGTGCTTTGGCACCAGGTTGTTATTTTGTAAAACTCTACAATGGCACGAGTGCCATGACCCAGAAATTTATCAAAATATAAGAACCAAAAACTAGGATAAAGTTGGCAACTTTTTAAATGTTGTCAACTTTAGAGGTCAACTTTATTTCTTAGAAGCACCGTAGCATAAAACCCTACGGTGCTTTTTGTTTGGCTATCAGACAATGTGTGAATAATGTAACATATACAATTTGTTATGTAACAATGGTGGATTGAAACCTTGCCAACTTTGCCGAGTGAAAATCTTTCAAATCTTAAAACCAATAAAATCAATATGAAAAAGCTTTTATCAACCTTTGCCTTAGCCTTGGTTGTTTTATTCGCGGGATGCAAAAAGGATACTTACGTACCTCTATCTACGGTATGTCCTGTCATCGTATCGACAAACCCGTTAAATTCAGCAACCAATGTGCCTCTCAACCAGGTAATTACGGCTACTTTTAACGAAAAGATGAATCCTGTAACCATCACACAGGCATCATTCACGTTGCAAGGTAATGGAGCCAGCATCGCAGGCGTGTTGACGTACAATGAATCGAATACCACGATGAGTTTTACGCCAGCAAGTCCGTTAGTAGTCAATACAACCTATACGGCTACGGTTATGGCAAATGTAAAAGATTCGTTTGGCAATGCTTTGCAAACCAATTATATATGGACATTTAGTACGGGAGCTGTTCTCGCGCCAACAGTAATTTGGACTGATCCCGCAAATACTGCAACTGGTGTTGTTCTCAATAAAATAATTAATGCTTCATTCAATATGCCCATGGATCCGACAACTATGAATGGAACAAATTTTTCGCTGAAACAAGGATCTGTAACAATTCCGGGTATTGTCTCTTATAGTGGTACGATCATATCTTTTACGCCAAATGCTAACCTATTGTCCAACACCATTTATACCGGTACTGTTACCACCGGAGCTAAGAATGTGGCCGGTACGCCAATATCAGGTAATTATGTCTGGACTTTTACTACCGGAACTAGTGCAGGACCAACCGTGATTTCAACTGACCCGATAAATAATGCAACAGGAGTTGCCTTGAATAAAATAGTGACTGCAACCTTTAGCGCCGCAATGGATCCTACCACAATTACGACGGCGACTTTTACCTTAAAACAAGGGACCACTGTCATTCCCGGATCTGTTTCATATTCAGGTGCAACGGCATCTTTTACATCTACAGTGAATTTATTGCCAGGCACTATATATACAGCAACGGTCACAACCGGCGCTAAAAATCCATCAGGTGCGCCACTGGCCAATAATTATATATGGACATTTACAACTTTAGGCAGCGCCCCGGCTCCAACAGTGATTTCTACCGACCCTGCTAATAATGCTACGGGTGTCCCACTCAACAAAATTATTCTGGCAAACTTTAGTACCGCGATGGATCCTTTGACCATCACAACAACAACTTTTACATTAAAACTTGGAACTGTTTCCGTACCAGGAACTGTCTCATATTCAGGAACCATGGCATCCTTTACCCCAACATTGGTCCTGTTATCTGGTTCTGTTTATACCGCTACTATAACCACAGGGGCTAAAAATGTAGCTGGTACACCTATTGCAAACAATTATGTGTGGAGTTTTACGACCGGGACATCTGTTGCACCCACAGTCACTTCAACCGACCCGGTAAACAATGCAACCGGCGTAGCGCTCAATAAAGTGATTAATGCAAACTTTAGTACGGCAATGGACCCTTTGACAATTACCACCACCACCTTTACCTTAAGCCAGGGGGCTAATGCTGTTACGGGAATAGTAACTTACTCAGGAACAATGGCATCCTTTACCCCATCGGCAAATCTCTTATCAGGTAATACCTATACAGCTACCATTACTACCGGCGCTAAAAATTTAGCGGGTACGCCATTGGCGAATAATTATGTTTGGACCTTTAGCACTGGTGCACATTCAGGCCCTATAGCCCCTAATCTTAATTCTGTAGCAAGGTTTGGTATCATCGCTGGCGTAGGTGTCAGTAATGACGCAGGCTATAGTGTGATCAACAATATGGATGTAGGTATATATCCAGGTGATCGTTCATCAGTTACGGGTTTCCCTCCTGCCAAAATCAATAATGGTGCGATCTACGCCGCTGATGATCTTACACCAACCGGAACGGCCGCCATGCTGAAACAGGCCAAACTTGACCTGACCGCTGCCTATAATTATGCGGCAGGCGCTTCTAACCCCGCACCTGCAACAGTTTCAGGAGATCAGGGTGGCAAAACACTTACGCCTGGCATTTATACTTCAACCTCAACATTGGAAATTATGAACGGAGATCTGACCCTTGATGCGAAAGGTGATGTAAATGCAGTCTGGATTTTCCAGATAGCATCTGCATTTACCACAGTTGGAGGATCAGGCGGCAATGTTATTCTTAGTGGAGGAGCCCAGGCCGCTAATGTTTATTGGCAGGTTGCCAGTTCAGCCACAATTGGCGGGTACACAAGTTTTTATGGTAATATCATGGCTTACACCTCCATTACAATGGGCGGATATGCTGTTGCGACAGGAAGAATGCTTGCTATAAATGCAGCAGTTGTAATGACCAGTACCAATACAATCAATAAACCTTAAAACCTGAAATCATGAAAGCAAACTATACCAGATTTTTTTTATTGACCATTTTGATTGTTACCGGCATTCAAAGCTTTTCTATGGGTCAGGCCATTCAATACTCGCAACCCTCATGGTGGTTTGGGGTTGCAGGGGGTGCCAATATTAATTTCTATCGCGGATCCACTCAAAAACTTGATGATAATATTACAGCCCCTACGCCTTTTACCAGCGGTACAGGTGTAGGGCTTTTCGCAGCACCAACAGTTGAATTTCATCCTGATGGTTCAAAATGGGGAGGCATACTGCAAGTAGGTTATGACAACCGTTCAGGCGTTTACAAAGAAGTTTTAGCGCCGTGCAATTGCCCCAGGGATTTATCTACCAATATCAGCTATATTACTGTTGAACCAAGTTTGCGCTTTGCACCTTTTAAGTCAAATTTATATTTCTTCGGTGGTCCTCGCATAGCCTTCAATGTGGAAAGTTCATTCGTTTACAAACAAAAAGACAATCCCAATTCTCCGGATCAAACACCTGTGCCCGATGAAAAAGGGAATTTAAGCGATATGAATAAAACGCAGATTTCTATGCAGGTAGGAGCGGGTTATGATATTCCGCTTTCACCAGTTTACAAAAAGACAAAATTTGTGCTGTCTCCATTTGTTTCTTTTCAACCTTATTTTGGCCAGTCACCACGTACCATAGAGACATGGAACGTGACAACTTTAAGGGCGGGTATAGCGCTTAAACTGGGTTGCGGGCATTTAATTCCACCAATAGTTCCTGTTGTAATACCTCCGCAGCCACCCGTTGTCATTGTCGAACCAAAGGTGATGTTTTTTGTAAATGTTCCGGCCATCATTCCATCAGAACGAAAGATCAGGGAGCAATTTCCGCTTCGCAACGATGTGTTTTTCAATGCCGGATCAACAGACATCCCTGATCGGTATGTGCTCCTTACAAAAGATCATGTAAAGGACTTTAAAGAAGAACAGGTAGGGCTGTTTGCTCCTAAAAATCCATCTGATCGTTCGCCGAGTCAAATGGCGGTTTATTACAATATTTTAAATATCCTGGGTGACCGTATGGAAAAAAATCCATCAGCATCTATTATGCTGGTTGGATCATCAGAAACAAACCCCAGGGATGGAAAAGCAATGGCAGAATCGGTCAAGCATTACCTGGTTTCTGTTTTTGGAATCAAACCATCCAGGATTAGAACTGATGGAAGGACGAAACCCGTTACGCCTTCTGAACAGCCTGGTGGCACAAAAGATTTGGTATTGCTTCGAGAAGGCGACAGAAAAGTATCTATTGAAAGCATTGATCCAGGACTTCTTATGGAGTTCCAAAGTGGTCCGGATGCAGCATTAAAACCTGTGGAAGTGACAGCAGTAGAAGAGGCCCCGGTTGAAAGTTATATAACATTCAATGTAGGTCAGGGAAAAGATTCTTTTGCATCTTGGACGATGGCCATAAAAGATGATAAAGGGCAGATACAGAATTTCGGGCCTTATTCCCAGGAGCAGGTGAGCATCCCCGGTAAAACGATATTAGGTACCAGGCCGGAAGGAAATTATAAAGTAACCATAACAGGCAAATCCAAAAGCGGTAAAGAAGTAAAGAATGATACAACAGTACATATAGTACTTTGGACGCCGCCTAAGGACCAGGAAGTAACGAGGTTTAGTATTATCTACGAATTCAATGATTCTAAGGCCATAAGCATTTATAAAAGATATCTTGATGAAGTAGTAATACCTGAAATCCCGGTTGGAGGTAAATTGATCATTCATGGATATACCGATGTAATCGGAGACCCGGATTATAACCAAAAGCTATCGTTGGCGCGTGCAAATGATGTAAAGAAAATTATGGAAAGCGCCCTGGCGAAAGCAAACAGAAGCGATGTAAAATTTGAACTTTTCGGATTCGGTAATGATCAGAATCTGTCTCCCTTTAAAAATGATTTCCCGGAAGGACGTTCTTATAACAGAACCGTAATTATAGATATTGTTCCTGCCAGATAAAAAGAATATACATCGTAAATAAATGTTTTTGAGAGTAAAAGGCCGCTTATTTCAGGCGGCCTTTTTATTTTTCGGAAATATATAAATAGGATAAGGTGTGAATCATGTAACTAATTTCAATAGTTATGCAACAGTTCGTGGTTTATACAGCCTCACCTTTGTGGAGTGAAAATTCTTTCACAACTAAACTCAAGATTCAATCAAAATGAAAAGTAAATTTTTACTTCTATTATCAATGGCATCAATGCTATTGTTTCCGAATGTAAATTTCGGACAGGCACCCAAATTGGGCACGGCCGCAAATTTTGTTCTCTTCTCTTCAAATGGTGCCGTGAGCAATACAGGCATTTCACAGATCACCGGTAATGTAGGCACTAATAGCGGATCCAGCACTTCTTTTGGAAACGTAAATGGGAATATGCATGACAATGATAGTGTGAGTAAGCAATGTGTTAAAGATCTGCAGATTGCTTATAATAAGTTGGATAGCACTACTCCAACTGCTCATCCGTCAGCTACACTTGGTGGCGGTGACACACTGGTCGCAGGTGTCTATTCTATAGCCAGTGCGGCAACTTTGGGCGGGTCTCTTTATCTTGATGCAAAAGGGAATGCAAATTCTGTGTTCATATTTCAAATTGGCGGAGCTTTCTCAGCTGCAGCGGCATCCAAAATTAAATTGATAAATGGTGCCGTTGCATGCAATGTATTTTGGAAAATAGAAGGTATGGTTAACCTGGCTGGTGGAACAACTTTCAGGGGAACCATCATCGCAAACAATGCCGCAATTTCTATAGGTGTCGGTGACACACTTGAAGGCAGGGCGCTTTCTACAACCGGTGCCGTAAGTGTTGACGGTGTCTTGGCCTACACTCCAATAGGTTGTGGCAGCGCCACACTTACAGGGCCAACTGCTCCGGCGCTCGGTACCACCATTTGCTTTGCGTTATTTTCAGGTGATGGCGCGGTTACAAATTCCGGGACATCAAATATAGTAGGCGACGTTGGAACAAATGTTGGTTTAACAAAAGGTTTCGATAGTGCATTGGTAAAAGGAAACATCCATCCTATACCCGATGCTTCTACTGCACAGTGTGCATCGGATTTAACGAAAGTTTATAATTATCTCGACTCATTGGCTTATGATATTGAATTGCTATATCCAGCTCAATTCGGTAGCAACCTGGTTCTTACACCACATACGTATCTTCTTAATGCAGCTACTGTATTAACCGACAGTGTCTACTTAAACGCTGAAGGAGACTCAAATGCAGTATTTGTTTTCCAGATCAATGGCGCCCTTAGCACGAGTACTTATTCAACCATCATTTTAACGAATGGCGCACAATCAAAAAATGTGTATTGGCTGATAAATGGTGCAGTATCAATAAATAACTACTCTGTTTTCAGGGGTACAATTGTCAGCAACGCCGGCGCAGTAAGCGCTTTAAATACTGGCGTCGTTATTGATGGCAGGCTGCTTACAACTACAGGGGCATTAACAACTACAGATGTTACGATTAAAATAACTCCCGGTTGCTCGGCTATTTCGACTGATTCTGTTAAAATCACCAAATTAACTGCAAATCAAATAATTTGCTCTGGTGGCTCTGTGAGTTTCTCAGTTACCACAAGTGGAACCAATGTCAACTATCAATGGAGGAAGGGAAATGTAAACTTGTCTAACGGCGCTAATATTTCAGGAGCAACTTCCGACATGCTAACAATCAGCCCTGCAACAATTGCAGATATTGCTTCGGATTATAATGTTGTCTTGAGTGGATCTTTTGGCCCAAGCATCACATCAGCCAATGTTTCTTTAACCGTTAATACGGCTCCTCTTATTGTAACTATTCCAGTAAATCAAGCAGTATGTTTAGGAAGTTCGGCCAGTTTTTCTGTTGCTGCAACCGGTACGGCTCTTACATATCAATGGAGGATAGGAAATGCAAACCTTACCAATACCGGCAATATTTCCGGTGCAACCTCTGATATACTTATCATTGATCCTGTGAGTGCATCTGATTCAGCGACAAACTATAATGTTGATATAAGTGGCACCTGTTTATCAAATGATATATCAAAAGACGTTACATTATCAATTAATCCTCTGCCGGTTATTACGACTGGTCCGGTTAATCAAACTATTAGTTCAGGAAGTTCGGCCAGTTTTTCAGTTGTTGCTACAGGAGCCGGGTTAACTTACCAGTGGAGAAAGGGTACTGCCAACTTAAACAATGGCGGCAATATTTCCGGGGCAACTTCTAATATGTTAACTATTAATCCGGCAAGTGGATCTGATTCTGCAACCAACTACAATGTTCTCATCAGCGATGCTTGTTCGAAAACAATTACATCTGCAAATGTCTCGCTTTCAGTATCTTCAACCAGCGGGATTGATCCTGCTTCGGGTGAAAATATCAATGCAGCGGCCACAATATTCCCTAATCCTTTTTCAACTTCCCTGGCCATCAGGTTAAATGATGCCAGCCAAGTAAACAATTGCGAATTGAGGATATTCAATGCCCTGGGAAAAGAATTAATGGATGTTGCGATTAGTGCACAGACTACTTCAATTGAAACTGGAAATCTTACTTCAGGAGTTTATTTCTTCAACCTGGTAAACAATAACCAGGTAATTCAGACAGGGAAATTGATTTCGGTGCAGTAAATTCTAAAATAGTTTTGCAAATAAAAATCCCGGCGGAATTATTTTCCCCGGGATTTTTTTGTTTGAGAACTTGCGATCCGGTAGAAGCTCTATTTTACAATTATCTCGTCCCCAATACTTCCCTCACGCTTGTCCATTTTATATCAGGATACCGGGAGTTATCAAGTGGGTTAAGCTGAACACTAAACATGCTATGGGTATATTGTGTTCGCTGCCAACTGGCATAGATATCATTCTCACTTTCAGGATGTGCAGTCCGTTCGCGTTTGTTGTATTCAGCCAATTCTTCGAGACTGACAAGGTTTACGAGTTCAAAATTTGTCTTTAAAATGTCGCTTGCAATATCCCTAAGTTCCCTTGGGCTGACCTGAAAACTGGCAATGCGTAAAATCATTGGTGTGGTGTCATCCAAAGCAGCTTCAGCAGTGTAGGCTGCTACATTATCCATCGTTGAAAAGTCAACCCGAAAATCGGGATCTCCATAATAGCCGACACTGCTGGTCTTAAAATTGAGAAGGGGAATATTGTATTTGAGTATTTCTGCAAAAGCGCCATTCAGAATGGAGGTTGGTTTGATAGAAGCCTTGTCCAAGACTTCATGAAATTCACGGCGCAGATCAAAATTACGATTGTAGCCAACTGCCAGTTTGGTAAAATCACTTGCATAATCAGATGGAATAAAGTGGGGAACGCCCGCAGCAATCGCCGCTTCCAGCAAAACAGATTGCGCATCAACAATCACATCACGCAAACCTTGCATCGCTGACACAATGCAAGATACACCGGCACATGCTCCCTTGAGTTCTGAAACATTCCAATCGTCAAC
>JABDEJ010000017.1 GCA_013287095.1 Bacteroidota bacterium
CTCCACCAGGCTATTAAAACAAGCAAAAAAAGATTAGAAAATTTGGAGAATTAAGGGGTATGAGGGAGCATTTAAAATAAATCATTCATGGTGAAGAAAATTGAAATGATTGACCACAAAAAAATATTTTAGTTCATTTGTTTCTGAACTAAAAAAACTTCTATACCTTTGCCTCGGTTTACTAAGTTATGAACGAACTGAACAAAGATCAAAAAGCCCTTATTGAAAGGTTTGGGCACATGCTTAAAGGCATGGGCGGATCCGGTGCTATGGGGAAAATCCTGGGTTACCTGATCCTTTCTGACCCGCCACACCGCAGTTTTGAAGAAATCCAGAGCGACCTTAAATTAAGCAAAGGCTCTGTGAGCAATACCTTGAAAATAATGGAACTGCAGGGGATTGTAGAATATTTCACCGTACAGGGCGACCGAAAAAGATATTTTAAACTGGCTGTGATGAACCGGGAATTTATGCTGGCACGTCAGATAAGTGAAACGGACCGTTTTATATCCATTATGCAGGATTCCATTCTTTTGCGGAATCCGGGGAATGAAGAATATGAAAACGAATTGCGAAAATATGTCGACATGTATCAACTGTTGAAAATGAAAATACTTGAAGTAATAAAGGAGATGAAATGAGGACCGATGTGATGATGTGTTAATGTGATGATCCCGAATAAGTCGGGACAAGTTGTGTTAATTAGGGAATAAAATCCTATCATCTGCTTATCCTAAAAATCATAGTTCAGACAATAACCTAATTAAAGAAATGATGCTAAAAAATATTAAAATACCGATTCTGTTCTTATGTGTACTGGCGCTCATTTCAATGAGAATGCCTGGTGGGCCAAGCGCCGATGATATTATCGCCAAAGCCAATGAAAAAATGCGGGGCAATAGTATGCAGGCGCAGGTTACGGTACAAATCATCAGGCCAACCTGGAACCGTGAATTGACCATGAAAACCTGGAGCAAAGGCTTGGATATGAGCATGTCGCTGATCACCGCCCCTGCAAAAGACAAAGGAACTGTATTCCTCAAACGCAAAAAAGAAGCCTGGAACTGGGTACCCTCTATTGAAAGAACCATAAAACTACCACCCTCCATGATGTCGCAATCCTGGATGGGAACGGATCTGACAAATGATGACCTGATCAATTCATCTTCTATCGTAGATCAATATACCCACAAACTCCTTGGTGAAGAAACTATTGGCGGTCATAGTTGCTATAAGATAGAACTTGTACCAAAACCCCAGTCAGCCGTGGTATGGGGGAAAATTATCATGTGGGTTGATAAGACAGATTATTTCCAGATGAAAACCCAGTTTTATGATGAAGACGGCAGCGTGGTAAATACAATGAACTTTACCAATATTAAAAATATGGGTGGCAGGATGATACCTACCCATTTTGAAATAATTCCGGCAGACAAGCCTGGGAATAAAACAATCATGATTTATGATAATATCATTTTTGACAAACCTATTGCAGATGATTTCTTCAGTACCAATAACATGAAAACAGTTAAATGATAAGATCTTAACTCACCAATCTACTAAAGTTGCCAACTTATTACAAACTCAATAACTTAATAACTTAATAACTTGACATGTACCTCAAACTAGCCTGGCTCAATTTGTGGCGGAACAAAAGGCGCACCATCATTGCGATAACTTCTGTATTTTATGCTGTGGTGCTGTCTGTATTTATGACATCCCTGCAAATGGGGACCATGAACCAAATGGTTGCCAATGTTGCGGGTGCCTATTCAGGGTATATACAGGTGCACCAGAAAGGATATTGGGATGATCAAAGTCTGGACAACAGCATGCCTACCAATAGCACCCTTGCCAATACCATCAAACAAGCCCCGGATGTTGATGAATCTGTTCCGAGGCTGCAATCTTTTGCATTGGCCTCATCGGGTAATGCCACAAAAGGCGTGATGCTGACAGGGATAGATCCTGTAAAAGAAAGAAAGCTTGTGAACCTGGAACCCAAGATCATACAGGGGAAATATTTTGGTTCAGACAGCGAACAGAGTGTCATACTCGCTTCCGGATTGGCGGACTATTTAAAGCTTAAGACAAACGATACCATTGTTTTCCTTGGTCAGGGCTTTCATGGATCCAGCGCCGCAGGCAAATATATTATAAAAGGTATCATTAAACTTGTATCTCCTGATCTGAATAAAAGCATGGTTTTTATGCCTTTAAAGACTGCCCAGACGCTTTTCAGCACACCGGATATGCTTAGCTCTTATGCCATTGTGATAAAAGATGTTGATGGCATTGACAAGACTCTTGCCTACCTAAAAAAAAATATGGATACCAGCAAATATGAAGTAATGGACTGGAAACAAATGTCACCTGAACTCGATCAGGCGGTAAAAGGGAAAATGGCCAGCGGGTCTATTATCGAAGGGGTCCTATATATGATCGTTGCCTTCGGCATATTCGGTACTATTTTGATGATGACCACAGAAAGAACGTATGAATTCGGAGTGCTGGTTGCCATTGGCATGAACCGCCGTCGCCTGGCCCTGGTTACAGCGCTGGAAAGTCTGTTTATGTCATTTCTGGGTGTAGTGATAGGTTATGTGGCCAGTATGGCTCTTGTGCTGTATTTTGTACACTACCCTATTCACATGACCGGAGCGCTGGCAAAATCTTATGAACAATTCGGCCTCGCACCGTATATTTATACGGCTTTTCAATTCAGTATATTTTATAACCAGGCTATTATCGTGTTTGTTATTTCTGTGCTTATTTGCCTGTATCCTTTGTCAAAAATATTAAAACTGAAACCTGTTGAGGCAATGCATGGGGAGTAAGATTATAAATTGAAGATTAAAAGATTGAAAAATTGATAATTCATAATTGAAAAAATGCTTTTAAAAATCGCCTGGCGCAATATCTGGAGAAAAAAGACCCGAAGCCTGATTATTATTTTCGCAGTAACCATGGGTATCTGGGCGGGCCTTTTTATATGCTCATTTATGGGGGGATTCATCAACGAAATGATGGATGAATCTATCAATCATACGTTCTCCCATATCCAGATCCATAACCCTTTATTTAAAGGGAATAATGAGATCCAATATACCATTAAAGAGCCGCAAAAAGTACTTGCAGCCCTTGAGAACAACCCTGATGTAAAAGCTGCCACATTAAGAAATGTCGCTTTTGGGATGACAGCTTCGCCATCTACCGCATCAGGAACAAAGATTGTTGGTATCAATCCGGAGCAGGAAAATAAGGTCACTGACTTTAAGATATTCATCAAGCAAGGAACTTATTTCGAAGGAAATAAAAGAAATGGCGTACTGGTGGGCCAAAAACTGGCAGACAAACTTCATATAAAAATGCACTCCAAAATTGTGCTCACTTTTGCCGGACCAGATGGCAATATTGTTTCGGGAGCCTTCAGGGTCATTGGTATATATAAAACAAGTAATGCACAATCAGATCTGGCAAATGTATTTGTGAATTCTGATGATTTTAATGCAATGCTTGGTAACGATACCACTTTCCACGAAATCGCAATGGTATTAAAAGATGCAGACAAAGTAGATACGGTGAATGCAGCGATGAAAAAACAATTCCCAACCCTGAAAGTAGAATCCTGGAAAGAATTATCTCCTGAAACAGTTACACTCAATGACTATATCGCCTTCATTTTATGGATACTTATGGGTGTGTTCATGCTCGGCTTAGGCTTTGCTATTGTCAACACGATGCTAATGGCTGTGATGGAACGGACGCGTGAATTGGGAATGCTTATGGCTATCGGTTTAAATAAATCAAGGACATTCGGAATGATCATGATTGAAACGATCACCCTCACTTTTGTAGGCTGCCCTTTTGGGATTGGTTTGTCTTACCTTACTGTCGCTTATTTCGGGAAACACGGCATCAGCCTTGCGGCATTTGCCAAGGGTATGGAGAATTTCGGGATGAGTTCTATGGTGTACCCCTTTTTAAAAGAGAATGTGTACTGGCAGATAGCGATCATGGTATTTTGTACGGCCTTGTTGGCAGCCATTTATCCATCTATCAGGGCCATAAGACTAAAACCCGCCGAAGCCATCCATAAAATATAATTCAAGAAAATTAATACTAAAGATATGAATGTAATTGATATCAATAATGTTTCGAAAGTCTATCATGACAATGCCATCCCGGTGCCTGCAGTAACAGATGTAACACTGCATTTTACACAAGGTGAGTTTGCTGCATTGGTAGGGCCATCCGGTTCGGGTAAAACAACATTGCTTAATATCATTGGCGGGCTTGACAAACCGACAAAGGGTGATGTGATTATTGACGGGCAAAATGTGACAAATCTCAGCGACAGCAGGATGATTGATTTTCGCCTGCAGAATATTGGTTTTGTGTTCCAGGCCTACAACCTGATACCGGTATTAACGGCGAGGGAAAATGTGGAATTTATTATGCTGCTCCAAAAACGCCCAAAAGCGGAAAGAGAAAAAAGGGTTGCAGAACTGCTAAAAGAAGTCGGGCTTGGAGATAAAATGAATACACGTCCAAATGAAATGAGCGGTGGTCAGCAGCAACGTGTTGCCGTAGCCAGGGCATTGGCATCCAAACCCAAATTTATCCTGGCAGATGAGCCGACAGCTAACCTGGATTCAAAATCAGCAGCCAACCTGCTTGATATCATGTCTGAAATGAACCGGAATGAAAATATTACCTTCATTTTCTCCACCCATGATTCAAGGGTTATTGAGCGGGCACATAGGGTGGTTACTTTGACGGATGGGGTTGTTACATCTGATGTCAATCAAAAATAAGATTTCCCGAATAGAATAAAAACGTGAATATACCTCAAAGATGATCCGAAGCTCCATTCCCCTCCTTAGTAAAGGAGGGGTGCCCGAAGGGCGGGGTGGTTGGCGAGGTTAAACAAATGAGAGATAACTCATGGGAGAGTTTTATAACCGCAAAGAACTGGAACAAAACAGAAAGCAACTTAGAAATGAAAGCACTGCAGCTGAAGCTGTTTTGTGGACAAGGCTAAAAGGTAGTCAACTTGAAGGAAGGAAATTCAGAAGGCAATATAGCGTAGAGAATTATATTCTGGATTTTTATTGTACTTCTGAAAAATTAGCAATAGAACTGGATGGACAGGCGCATTTTACAATAGATGGTTCCAGGCATGATGATGATCGTGAAAAGGTCTTGAAAAAATTTGGAATCAGGGTTTTAAGGTATGAGAACAATTTGATTTATAATAGCATAGAAAGCGTATTGGAGGATATAAAAACTCATTTCACTACCCCTAAATTATTGAATGATAACTAATTTACGAGTGTTTAACGACGCCAACCACCCCGTCCCGCAAGCGGGACACCCCTCCTTTGTAAGGAGGGGAATCCTAACGGACGACTCCTCACACCTGCCAAAATACCTGATGTCCTTTTTACTGATTTTATCCTATATTTTAATATTTGCTTCAAAAGCTAACGCCCAAACTGATAGTACCTCAACCGATACATCTTCTGCAACTGAAAAGCCCAAACATTTCCTTTTCACCGGATACATTAAAGACCTCCAGTCGGCGTCTTTTATTAATGATGCGAATCAGATCTCAACCGGCAACCTCATCCACAACCGACTCATTTTTAAATACTATGCCCCTGCCAATATCACATTCGATGTAGAAATGCGGAACCGGTTGTACTATGGTGAAGAAATATCTTCGAACCCTCTATTGTTTTCCGAGGGTCTTGGTACCGATAACGGTTATTTCGATCTGTCAAAAAAGATCATCAATGCAAATTCGATGGTACTCTATACCCAGTTCGACCGGCTGAACCTAAACTGGCACAGTGATCTATGGGATGTGACTATAGGCAGACAGCGAATCAACTGGGGTGTGGCCCTTGCATGGAACCCTAATGATGTTTTTAATGCTTACAATTTGCTTGATTTTGATTACGAAGAACGTCCGGGAAATGACGCTGTTCGAATTCAGCATTATTTCAGCAATACATCCAGTATAGAACTGGCCGCAAAGCCCGGCCGCACGGACGATGAAAACATTGTGAATGCGCTGTATAAATTCAATACCCACAACTATGATGTTCAGTTCCTTGGCGGGTTATATAACAAAGACTTTGATATCGGAACGGGATGGGCCGGGAATATTGCCAATGCGGGTTTCAAAGGAGAAATAAGCTATTTCCACAGCAAGGATAAATTTACAGATACTACCGGAACCGTTGAAGTATCTATATCGGTAGATCAGAGTTGGGATCCGGGATGGTATGCCACTTTTTCAGCGCTTTTTAACAGCTCCGCACAGTCAACCGTTTTCAACCTGGCAGCCTTAAAAAACACAACCCTCGATGCCAGTAATCTTCTACCATTCAGGTATTCGTTTTTGCCAGGCATCCAAAAGACTTTCAGCCCCATAGCCACAGGAAATTTCAGCGTTCTATATGCACCCGGTATCAATGCCGTTGTATTCCTACCCGACTTCACTTATTCCATCAGCAATAGCTGGACATTGGATTTAATTGTCCAATCCTTTTTCGCCTCGCTCAATAATAAGTTTCAGACGGCAGGTAATGCGGTGTATTTGAGGACCAGGTGGAGTTTTTGATTCTTTGTCATTTCGCGGCTTTTTGTCATTTCGACGATAGGAGAAATCTCCCACTGTCATTTCGAGCGTAGCGAGAAATCTGATAAAGGAAACTTCCAAAATTTAGCAAAAAAGTTATATTAACTATGCCTCTATCAGATTTCTCCTATTGTCGAAATGACAGGAGTGGCTGGTAATACTAATACTATGTATTTGAGGGTCTTTAGATTTATCTAATGCAAAATCCAACCCTACCTCGGTTTTGTCGCAACAGTTGTATTGGCAGGTAAAATAACCGGGGCATTGTTATCTCCTTCTTCAGGCATTTCGTGTACATCCAATCCTGTTAATTTTTTAAATGCGGCGGCACGTTGAATAGCTTCTTCATAATTGGGATCTATTTCGATGGCCTTGTTATAATAGTAAGAAGCAAGTTTACACCTCGCCGGGTTTTTGTAACCGGTGTTTTGATAGATGACACCCAGGTTCATGTAGCTGATAGGATATTCAGGTGCCGTTTCTATGGCCTTCAGGAAATATTTTTTGGCGGAATCATTTACATTATAAACACCCTGGAAAGAAAATCCAATCTCACAATAAGCTTCACCAAACATAGAATCAATAGCGATTGCCTTGCGCAATTCGGCAAGTCCTTCTACGTCAAGGGCTCTTTTCTTTGTTGTGTCATTTTCAGCCTCTGCAGCTTGAATAAGTGACGTGCCATAATAGTTATGCATGTGGGCGCTGTTTGGAGATTTGTTTACATCTGTTCTGAACAGGGTAATATTGTCTTTCCAGGCAGGGTTTCTTTGAACAGTTGCCACACTATAAAAGGAGCATAAGGTGAGAACAACGCCGGTAGCAATGGCATTTGTTTTTATCCAGTCAAAAGGTTTTACCAACCTGTCTTTTTGTTGATTCGCAATAAGGTCCAGGGCATATACCAGGATAATAGCATATCCCAGGCACGGGGCATATAAAAACCTTTCTGCAAAAATTCCTCCCCGGAGTAAAACAAAACCAAGCAATGGGGCAATGGTGATAAAAAAGATTGCTAACCCGAGGCTCCAGATGGTCCTTTTTAAAATGCCCTTTATACAGAGAAAAGCCAGCGCTAAAAATAATACCAGCCCTGTAATGGCGCCAATGTCTGACCAATGGGAGGCCGGGATCTGGTTATAAGAATAATCAGAACTTAATGGCAAAGGATATATTAGCTTTTGAAGGCATATCCTGAAGATGTTGAACATACTCGGCAACCGAACATTAGAACCAACATAAGGATAGTTTATGATGTCGCGTGGCATGTGGACAGATGAACCAAGAAAATAATTTTTTTGCAGGAAAAATAATACGGCAATGGCCGCGTAGGGGACGGTTCTTTTTAATACCACCGGGATTTTTAATCCTGAGTAAAACAAAAACAAGGGAATAAGCACAATGCCAACCACCGCCGTTTCTTTTGATAACAATGCGAGATAAAAAAACACAATACTCCAAATGAGATCCTTTCTTTTTTTTGTGAGGCTGTACCTGAAAACAAAATAAAGCGCGATAAACGTATTTAAAAAGCTTAGAATTTCATCCCGGCTTTTCAGATTGGCAACCACCTCTGTATGTATGGGATGTGTGATAAAAACAAGGCTTATCAAAAATGAAAATGCCGGATTCCGGGATGGGAACAGTTGCATTAGAACCAGGAATAACATGAAGCCTGATAGCCCGTAAAGCAACGCGTTATCGAAATGGTTTACTGTCGTATTTTCTCCAAAAAAAGAATTTTCAATAGCAAAAGTGATAAGTGAAAGAGGACGGTAATAGCCAAGCTTCATATTCGCAAAATACCAGAAGTCAATTGTCATCAATTTCGGTATACCGCTGATACCTTGCATCACAAATTGGTTTTTGGGGATGGCATATAAATCATCAAGGACATAGCCGCTTTTTACTGTATTCAGGTACAATGCAAACCCGACAATAGCTACGGTAATAGCGTAAAGCCTTAACGAACCGGTTGGCTTCTTCAAGGTAGAAGCAACCACTTTATTTTTAACATCCTTTCCCAATTCCAAGTCTTAATTTCAAATTCCCCTGCAAACTAACGAAAAAATCATTTAGGGTCTGGACTTTGTTAGACAACAATTCCACACACTCTTGCCTTCTGTTCCCATTAAAAACCCCAATTTTGAACCCAATGTCAAACCGCGCCATATATATTATCCTTTTTAGTCTGTTGGGCATCGCCTATATTGGTGGACTGTTCCTGCAGATCATGGAAGTGGATGCAGCACAGTATGCAGCCATGAGCATGGAAATGCTCAAAACACATCATTACCTTCAACTATTTGATGGTGGCGTGGCTTACTTAGACAAACCGCCACTTTTAATGTGGCTTTCCTCACTGTCTTTTTATCTTTTTGGTATTTCTGATTTTGCTTATCGTTTGCCATCTTTTCTGGCCACCATCCTGGCTGTCTATAGTACCTATCGGCTTGCAAAGCAATGGTATCATCAAACAATAGCCGTATGTAGCGCTTTGATCCTTGCATCCTGCCAGGCGTTTTTTCTATTTAACAATGATGTAAAAACTGATACGCTCCTAACCAGTATGGTTATCTTTTCGATATGGCAATTATCTGGCTATATTAGAAATAAGAATCTCATTAACCTTGTTGCTGGCAGCTTTGGCGTTGCTATGGCGATGCTTGCCAAAGGGCCTATCGGATTCATTCTTCCGGCGGCAGCTATTGGTTGCCATTTATTGTTACATAGAAATTGGAAGAGTATTTTTAATTTCAGGTGGCTCATTGCTATCCCGGTCATTTTACTGATATTATCTCCAATGCTTTACGGGCTATATGAACAATGGGGCTCAAAGGGTATCACATTCTTTTTCTGGACGCAAAGTTTCGGTCGTATCACTGGACAAAGCGAGTGGAACAATCACCCAGATCCATTCTTCTTTGAGCATACCTATGCCTGGGCCTTTTTACCATGGACGATTCTTGGGCTTGTTGGGCTATTCTTTGGGATTAAAGAATTGATTGTGTCGCGTTTCACGCTGAGCGATAACCAGGAAGGAATGACCGTATCCGGTTTTATCTTTGTCTTCATTGCCTTATCCATGTCGCACTATAAACTACCTCATTACATTTTTGTTTTGTTCCCGCTCCTGGCGATATTTACGGCAAGATGGATCTATGAAACGGCTGAAAAGCTGCCAAAGACTTTTAAATGGATTGGCAGGATACAGACTGTCATTTATTTATTGCTGGGGTTGGCCATTATAGTTTTACTTTGGTTTGTTTTCAGTCCCATTATTATCTGGGTATTTGTGATATGCCTTTTATGTTCTCTGGTTGCGGCATCCATATCTATCCGGGGCACAAATGCGTTTCGAAAAGTAGTTTTGCCTGGTGTTTTGATCATATTTGCCATAAATTTCGGGCTTAACTTTGACTTTTATCCGCGTTTGATGAAATACCAGGCCAGTAATCAGGCAGGAATATTCGTAAGCAAGAATGTAATTCCTGGAAACCGGTTTTATTCTTTGAATTATTGTGGCTCTCATTCCCTGAATTTTTATACCCGTCGCGATGTAAGCGCCATACTTTTGGAACATTTAAAAGATACCCTTGTCAAAAGTGATATCTGGTTATATGTTGATGAATCAGATTATTCAAAACTCGCTGCCTTTGAAAGGGTTGCCGGCAGAAGCAGCGATATCATGTTTGACAGATTTTCTGTTCAAAATCTTAGCATTGAATTTCTGAACCCTGAAACCAGGATAAAAGTCCTTCATAATACTTTTTTGGTCCATTTGGCCAGGATCAACGGCAGCCAATAACATCAAATAAATAATTCTTCAAAGCTATCGCTTTGCTTTCTCAAAGACATTTATATTCGCAATCTAAATAAAGTTCGTCCTGTGCATAGAGTTGACTATTTTAAAATCATAAACAAGTATATATCGCCATATAGCCCGACGTATAACATTTACGTTGTCCATGTTTCACTCGTCACCGCCAAAGCAATTAAGATCGCAAGACATCTTGGGCTAAGCGCAGATCAGCAACGGTTTATAGAAGAGGCCTGTATGCTGCATGATATCGGTATTGTACATGTGAAAGCCAAAGAGATAGGTTGCAATGGAGAAATGCCCTATATATATCACATCGTTGAGGGCCGTAAAATTCTCGAAGCAGAAGGACTGCCTCTTCACGCACGGATTGCAGAAAACCATATTGGCCTTGGCGGCCTTACAAAAGAAGAAATTATCAGGGATAAAATACCGTTGCCCCACCGCGATATGCTATGCGAAACCATTGAAGAAAAAATAATCTCTTATGCAGATCTGTTCTATTCTAAAAACCCACGAAGGATATTTATTGAAAAGAGTTTAAAACAGGTGAAGGCAAAAGTGAAGGGTTATGGCAAAAGAGAGGAAAAACTGTTCAAAGAATGGTACGAAATGTTTGAAGAATAAACCAAAAATATACTGCTTCTTTAGGCTGCCAATCACCAAAGCATTAAGTTTGTAGAACATTTACCCACCTGCACAAAGGTATAGTTGGATTTTCTTATGGATATGGATACTCGGAATTCGGAACAGGTTGCTCCCATGCAGATACTTATTGCAGAGGACAATGATGTAAACCGCATTCTCATCAGGAAAATCTTCGAAAAACTCAATCTCACTTATGATGTCGCCGTCAATGGTTACCAGGCTTTTGAGGCATTCAATAACAAGTTTTATGATATTGTTTTTATGGATATCGAAATGCCCGGAATGGACGGATTTGAGGTCACCAAAAAATTAAGGGAAAAGTACAAAGACCAGCATCAAAAGCCATTTATCATTGCCCTCACCGCAAATTCTTTGTCGGGTGAGCGTGAACGCAGTATGGATCTTGGCATGAACGAATACCTGTCAAAGCCTTTTTCTGCTGCTGATGTGCAGAGAATGGTAGATAAGGCTGGAGAATATAAATTCAGATAAACAAAGAAAGCAAATGAAATTCGCAACCAAAGCCATCCATGCAGGCCAGGAGCCTGATCCTTCAACAGGGGCTATCATGACACCTATATACCAGACTTCCACTTATGTACAAGAAGCTCCGGGAAAACACAAAGGGTTTGAATATGCCCGTACTCAGAACCCCACCCGTCTTGCACTGGAAAAGAACATTGCTGCATTGGAAAGCGGTATTTTCGGGTATTGCTTTGGGAGTGGCATGGCCGCTATTGATGCTGTTGCGAAATTATTAAAACCCGGCGATGAGGTTATTGCAACTAATGATCTCTATGGAGGCAGCTACAGGATATTTACCAAAGTATTTGAAAGATACGGTATTAAGTTTGTATTTATTGATCTAAGCGATGCTTCAAATGTTGCCAAATACATAACTGAAAATACCAGGATGATCTGGGCAGAAAGCCCTACCAATCCCATGCTGAATATCATTGATATTGCTGCATTGAAAAGGCAGATAGGAGACCGTAATATTCTGCTGGCAGTGGACAATACTTTTGCCACTCCATATTTGCAACGACCACTGGAACTTGGCGCTGATATCGTGGTCCATTCTGCCACCAAGTATTTAGGTGGCCACTCTGATGTGGTTCTTGGTGCTGCTGTTTGCAACGATCCTGCTATTGCAGAACAGATAAAATTTATCCAGAATAGTTGTGGCGCTATATGTGGCCCACATGATGCTTTCCTGGTTTTACGAGGTATCAAAACACTTCATGTGCGTATGGACAGGCATTGCGAAAATGGGATGAAGATTGCTAATTTTCTTTCGAACCATCCTAAAGTAGCGAAGGTCTATTATCCAGGTTTGGCATCACATCCCAATCATGATATTGCATCTAAGCAAATGAAAATGTATGGCGGAATGATGTCCATAACCCTGAAAGGAGATAGGATGGAGGATGCCCTTACGGTTTTAACGCATACCCATTTGTTTTCACTTGCTGAATCCCTCGGCGGAGTTGAATCGCTTATCGGACATCCGGCTTCAATGACCCATGCATCCATCCCCAAAGAAGAGCGCGAAAAGAGCGGGGTAACAGACTCACTTATACGATTAAGCGTGGGGATTGAAGATGTTGACGATCTGATACATGATCTTTCCAATGCTTTGGAAGCAGTAGAAAACTGATATTTATTGTTCAGTGATTTCTAGTCCTTGCTTAGAAATTGTTTTCCCCTCAATATGACTTTAATACTGCGGCGTTTTATTGAAATGGCCCTCTGATAGGTTTCGCCTTCGTGGCGGCGTTTGCTGTATGAACTCAGTATTTCCTTATGTGATAAAACGCTTATCACCTTTTTATCTTTCCCTTGAGAAACAACCGGGAGAACATCAAAATCATACTTCGCCATAAGGTCTATAGCCAGGCTCAACTTGCTATCTTCATATACATAAGGTCCTATATCAGTAACCAGGTCCGTTAACCGGGTATTATCAGGATATTCTTTCCCAAAGATCATTTTCCGTAAAATAGTACCTGCCAATATGCCCTCATCATTTACCAATACAAAGGCCGTAGCCTGCCCTTCGCTGATACTGTTTTCCTTCACCCATTCGCGGGCTTCCTTTATGGTATTTTCTATATTCAATACATTGGTTTCTTCATTGAGCACTTCTTTTACCGATACCTGTTGTAATATATCCGGCTCAAAAGAATTAGGGGTAGATACACCCCTGCGTTCTATTTTCTCAGTCATAATGCTGCCCTTCATCAGGAAGAATGAGATAAAATACGATGCCGTACATGCCCCCATCAAAGGTAGCAAGCCATGCGGCTGCATCGTGCTTTCCAATGCAAATACAATGGATGTAAGCAATGCCCTGGAAGCACCGGCAAACATAGCAGCCATGCCGATCAATGCACAGGTGATGATGGTAATACCACAACCGGGAAAGAATTGTAAGGTCGCCATTCCAAGCAGACTGCCAAATGCCCCACCAATGGTAAGCAATGGTGCCAGCGTACCACCCGATGTGCCGCTGCCAAGAGAGATGCACCATGAAAGGAATTTAAGAAAACATAAAGAAAACAGCATGTAGAGGGGAACTGTGCCATTGAGAAGGTGCTGGATATTCATATACCCAACCCCAAGCGTAAAAGGTGCGTAATAACCTATAACACCCACGGCCACAGCACCTATCGCTGGCCACCACATCCAATGGATTGGTAATTTTTCAAACAGGTCTTCTACAAGATAGACGCTTTTGGAAACAAGTGATGCTGCAACACCAATCACGATACCCATCAATACATAAGTAACCATAGCGATACTGGATGGTTGAGGTATATCCGGCATCACAAAAGCAGGGCCTGTACTAAATAAGATATAATGCATAGCCGCACCCATCACGCAGGAAAGGGAAACAGGAATAATAGAACGTGGGGAAAACTCAAACAGCAGCAACTCTATAGCTAACAATAATGCCGCTAATGGCGTACCAAATATGGCAGCCATCCCGGCACATGCCCCTGCCGCAAGCATGATCTTTCTTTCATTTGGTGTGATCCGCATGATCTGACCTGAAAAAGAACCAAGTGCGCCACCGGTGGATATAATAGGGCCTTCTGCGCCAAACGGGCCACCGGTACCAATAGATATGGCGGCTGATATGGGCTTTAGAAAAATAATAATAGGATTTATCCTGCTTTCATTAAGGAGTATTTGTTCCATTGCTTCAGGAATCCCATGTCCCCGTATGGCGGGTGATCCAAACTTTGCCATAATACCCACAATGAGCCCACCTATCACTGGCAATATCACTACATACCAACCAAGATGATTATTCCCAGGAGATATATCTTCAAATGAAAATTTACCATAGAATGAAATATTGGTAATGAGTGAAATAAGCGCAGCGAGTAATTTGGCAACAACCCCAATAATGATCGCATTAAATATGGCTTGTAAACTGAGAAAAAAAACACGTTTGCCAACCGGGTAATTTTTTTGCTCCATGATGGCATGATCCACCTCGCCGAGTGAAGGTGTTATTGGGATGGCACCGGATGGTTCGTTGATTATGTTACCTGACATATTAAGGGGTTAAAAAGCGGTAAAAAGATCTTTCGAATTGATGGCAAAGTTATGCGCAAAACAAAAGAATTAAGCGGTAATGATTCCTTATTTGTAAAGTTAATCGGCTAAATGGCCGCGGAAATTTTATAAAGGATTGTTGGATAGAAAATTATTGAAAGGATGCATTTAGATGTGCCCTCAATACCCGTTATCAATCACCGGAGTCCTTTTCGTTGGGAAAAAATACTTAAAGTCCAGAGCGAAATAATGGCCATTAAGAGGCGTTCCTACGCCCTCGGGTCCTTCATTGTTGGTAAAGAAAAATCCGGCTTCGCCAAGCTCGGTGAGTTCTCTGTGATATAAAGCGCCAATGTAAAAATAGCCATTGTTTTGGGTTCTATACTCTGCGCCTACATTGGCCATGAGGGCCGGCAAGACCCAATACAACTTGTTTACCCTCACATAATAGAAACTATTCCCGGGGGTTTGTATGTCATCAGGCAAAAAATCAAGGCATAGCCCAAAGGCATTGTTGATGTAAACGTTTTTAGAAAGCCGGATATAAAGAAGTCCCAGCAATGGGATTTCGTAATTGTCAAACCTGAAATTGTCTTTTATTACTTTCCCGGTACTGTCCTTTGCCGAAGTACCATAAGTCCTTGCCGTATAATAGATCCCTGATTCAACCGACCATTGCCTGTTGATGGCTGCCCTGATGACTGCCCCAGCACTGAAGCTTAGTTCCGGTGTAATGGTGAATAGATAGTTCTTAGCAGAAGATTGCCCAATGACCGCATGTTTCCAGGAAACCGTATCGCTGTTTGTGGCAAAAAGATTACTCGGTACCACAGGCTTTATTTCAATGCCAAGCGTTGGTTTGTCTATAAACTGCTGCGAATTGGCAGCTGTTGTGCATATAAAAATCAAAATCCCAATTGAGCAGGCTCCGGTCAGGCATTTCTTCAATCCGGTTATGGTTTTTATGATTTTAGATGGCTTTGTCATAAACAGACACAAAAGTACAATTGCAATACCGCACTTAGAAAAACATTATTTTGGGTTTGTCGCCTAAACACAAAAAGTCGATCATAAAACTATTCTAAACAATTTTGACTTTCGATTGTATTTTTGTTGAACTGAACAGCAAACTATTTAAATTACCACGAATTTATGTTCCTCAATAACTTATCTGAAAACGAAAAAAAAGCATTCCTGACCCTTGCTAAAGAGTTTATTCTGGTTGATGGAGTCCTTAGTCCTGAAGAAGAAGACCTGGTAAACATTATGAAAGCTGAAATGAGTATCGAGCAAGGATTTCCTGATGGGGAAAAGAGCAGGCAGGATCTTTTTAAAATGTTTGAATCCAAAAAATCAAGGGTATCTGCATTGATCGAAATGGAAGGCCTTGGTTATGCAAATATGGAATATCATGTACAGGAAAAGGCTTTTATTCATGAAATGGCTGAAAGTTTTGGCGTGACCCCGGATGAATTGGATACGATAGATGAGTGGGTTGTCCGCCAGGTGGCTTTGCTTTATGAAGCCAATGAGCTTTGGGAAAAAACGCTGGCATAAGCCTATCGTTTTTGAATCCAAAAACCGCACCTTTGTTGCTGTAAGATACAGCATACTATGCCCCGCATTATAGACCTGAACACAAATCCGGAAGGGAATCTCGGTGTCTGGAAGATTGAAGAAAATCCGGAAGACCTGAAATCAAGGTTGCAATGGAGCGAAGAAGATATTAAACGCTTCCAATCTCACGCCGATGGCGAACGCAGCAAACACTGGCTGTATAGCAGGGTATTGCTCCGCGAGATGCTGAATACTTCCAGCTTTATCGAGCTTGGCGCAGATGAGTTCGGTAAGCCTTTCCTTGCAAATTTCCTTCAAAAGGTTTCCATAAGCCATTCAGGAGATATGGTTGCCGTAATGCTGAGCAAACAGGATTGTGGAATGGACATTCAAATCATGAAGCCAAACATCGAAAGGGTGGCACATAAGTTTATCAACGAGGCGGAATGGCAGTCCATAAATACAGACACAAGATTTGAGCAGATGTACCTGGTATGGTGTTGCAAAGAAGCTTTGTACAAGTATTATGGCAAAAAAAACCTGGCTTTTAAGGAAAATCTTTCACTAAAAACTTTTTCATGGACTCCCGAAGGGGAACTTATAGGGGTCATTGAAAAAGATGATTATTATAAAGAATTGCCTGTGTATTGGAAGACGATCGATAATTATCTGTTGGCCTGGGTATCGGGGTAGTTGTGGCGGCCAGGCCCCTGACCCCCAAAGGGGGACTTATGATAGTTTAATTCTGAAATAATTTTTATATTTTTTTGTCAAACACGCAGCGATACCCCTTTAGGGGTCAGGGGTAAAATATCAAGGGGCAGCTGTAGCAGGCCGCCCCTTGATTACAACAACATTATGAAGGAGGCATTATTTCGTCATTTCCAATACGTAATATTTCTTTTCGCCTGTGGGCAGGTATCCTTCCACCAATAAACCACCTGTTTTGCCATCCAATGCTTTATATATATCATTGGGTGTATAAACCTGTATTTTATCAATTGAAGTTATCACAAAACCTATAGGTACGCCTGCATCTTTGAATTTTCCTTTGGAAATATCAGTGATCCGGGTGCCATGATCTATGTTTAATTTTGACTTCAATTCATCAGGTACTATTTCAGAGCTTATGCCAAGTTCCTTTTTTAAGGTATTGGTTTCGCTTGACACCAATTCTGCTTTGCCTTTATTGTTGCGCAAAACCACATCATAATCTTTATCTTTCCCATTTCTCAATAAGGTTACTGCCACATGGTCGCCTGGTTTTAGGGTACCAACCATTGCCTGAAGTTCAGAAACACTGTTCACTTCTTTGCCATCAATTTTTGTAATAACATCACCTTCTTTTATTCCGGCTTCTTCGGCAGCGCTGTTTTCAGAATAACCGCCTACCAGTACGCCTTCCGGTTTTGGGAGGCCTTTTTCTTCAGCAATTTTATTGTCCACGTCTTGTATAGATACGCCAAGATAGCCTCTCTGCACTTCTCCGTACTTTTTAAAATCTTCAATCACCTTTTTCATCAGGTTGGATGGCACTGCAAAAGAGTAACCTACATAACTACCTGTTTCAGAAGCTATGGCCGTATTGATACCGATGAGTTCGCCCTTTGTATTTACCAAAGCGCCACCGCTGTTGCCAGGGTTTACTGCCGCATCTGTCTGTATAAAATCCTCAATAGCTGTGTTCCCTTTGGACTTGTTTCCCCCATAAGGACTAGACTGCCCCAAAAGATTGATATTCCTTCCTTTGGCGCTGATGATACCTGCAGTGACGGTTGAAGTCAGGTTAAAAGGATTGCCTACAGCAAGTACCCATTGACCAACCCTGCTTTCATCGGAGTTGCCAATGGTGATAGGTTGCAGGTCATGGGCATTGATCTTTATCAAAGCCATGTCCGTATTCGGGTCACGGCCAATAACATCTGCAGAAAATTCGCGTTTGTCATAAAGAACCACATCTATTTTGTCGGCATCAGCCACAACGTGGTTGTTGGTCACGATATATCCATCGCTCGAAATGATGACACCTGAACCAGATGCTCTTTGTGGACCACGTGGTATATTCGGCATATTAAACCCTGGGCCAAAAAAATCAAATGGGTTCTGGCCTTGTTGCCCTTGCTGACCCTGCTGATCATTGTCCGCTGATTCATCATGTTTTGGATTGATAACAGTATTGATATGCACTACTGTGGGCATCACAGCTTCCGACACATCTGCAAAATCAAAAGTGGGAACTGTGACATTCTTAATATCATAGTTCGCCTTTCTTGCAGTAAAGAAAGAATTGTCAGGGAAATATTGCTTTTGCTCGATTGTTTTGTACGCGCCAACGCTCACGAGCCCACCCACGATGGCGACAAACATAAGTCCTAAATACTTTTTCACATTATTCATACCTTTGCGTTTTTATTTGTTTTAATAACGTTGGTTTTTGCAAACTTTGTGCCATGACGCTCAAAAATTTTCATAAAGAGTCTTAATGGCCAGTTTTTTAGTTATTTGCAAACCGAACAAAGCGCCATGATTGACACGGAATTAACTGACACGGAAGTTTTGGAAACGCCAAAAAGTAGAAATGTCAGTCCGGTATTGCTAAGTTTTGTCATAGCCCTTGTACTTGCCGTGGCTGCCGGATATTATGTACATCTTAAAAAAGAAAAGTTGACCAAACCTGATACTATTAAGGCCGCAAACAACCAGAATCATGCAAATTGAATTCTCCAAATACCAGGGCGCCGGCAATGATTTCATCATGATCGACGACCGGAAAGAATTATTTCCGGTAAGCGTTCAACTGGTCAATCATTTATGCGACAGGAGATTTGGGATTGGAGCTGATGGGCTTATATTATTAAGAAACCATCCGGAGTACGATTTTGAAATGGTTTATTTCAATTCTGATGGCAATCTCGCATCCATGTGTGGAAACGGCGGCAGGTGTACGGCTGCTTTTGCAAAACAGCTTGGAATAAATATCGAAGAGTACAATTTTATAGCCGTTGACGGGCCGCATAAGGCCTTTTTCAAAGATGGGCTGGTTTCGTTGCAAATGAAAAATGTAGATCAGATATCCAAACGCGGATCAGACCTTGTACTCAATACGGGTTCACCACATTATATCAGGTTTATAGATGATCTGAAAGATCTGGATGTTGTAAAACTGGCAAAAGAAATCAGGTATAACCCGGAGTTCAAAGAAAAAGGCATCAATGTCAATTTTGTTGCCGTTGACCATTCTTCCCCTAATCATATCAGGCTCAGGACTTATGAACGCGGTGTGGAAGATGAAACACTTGCTTGTGGTACAGGGGTGGTAGCTTCAGCGATTGCATATTTTCATGAAAAAAATGAGAATAAAAACAATGCCTCAAACAATCATATCTGCGTGAGTGCCATGGGTGGTGAACTGGAGGTAGATTTTGATTATGATCCTCAAAACCTTTACTACGATATCTGGCTTACTGGTCCGGCAGAGGGGGTTTTTGATGGGGAATACAATGGTCAATGATCAATTATCAATGATCAATAAAAATAAACAAGGCAGGAATGGGAAAGACTATCAGACTGTCTTTTCTTATCTCCTTTGGCCAGTATTTATCATATACGCAGTCGCTGTTATCTATGGAGCCATGCATCACGAACCGTGGCGGGATGAGGCAGAGACATGGCTTATCGTCAGGGATAATAATCTAAAGGGTTTGTTCGGCATCATCCCTTTTGAAGAACATCCCCCTCTTTGGTTTTTGATCATGATGCCCATTGCAAAAATGGGATTGCCGTATAGCACCATCAGTTATCTGCCTGCTGTCATTATGGTCGCAGCGGTATATTTATTGTTGTTTAAAACCACATTGTCCCTCACTGTAAAGTTTTTACTCCCATTCAGTTATATTTTCTTTTACGAATATTCGGTTATCAGTCGGAACTATTGCCTTGTTGTATTTTTTGTAGCGGCGATCATAAGCCTGTATCCAAAACGGTTTGAAAAACCTCTGCTTTTTGCACTGTGTGTTGTATGTTTATTTAATTCTGAAGGGCTCGCTTTCGGGATAAGTTTTGCGCTGCTTGTTCTTTACATTATTGATGCCATTCAGTACAAAAAGCTTCATGGAATGATATGGCTGGCTATCATTTTAATGACGATAGGAGGCCTCTACCTTATACCCTATATGGCCATGAACCCGGCGGCAAATATGTATGAAGGGATGATTACGGACAGTCCCAGGCAAATTGCAAACGCCATTACCAACTCGTTATTGATAGATGGTAACGGTGTTATTGCCTTACTGATCTGGGCTGCCATCATTATCATATTAAGTACCCGGACCAAAGCATTGTTTATTTTTATTTCGGGGGCCGTTTGTATCTTATACATATTGGGTTTTAAATACAATCTCGGATACCCCAGGCATTTTGGATTATTGTTTTTGGTAGCCATCATTGCTTTTGCCATCTCTGATAATTATAAAAATGACAAACTTAATATCATCAAGACCAATAAGTTTGACCTGCAGAAATTCGGGACCGGCTTGTTTGCATTGATCGTATTATTGCAGTCGCCATATACCTTCGCTGCGTATAAAGACGACCTGGAAAATGATTTTTCAGGAGCAAAGGCCGCAGCAAAATTTTTAAATCATTCTGATCTGAAAAACGCCATTCTTGTCGGGCACCAGGCATGGGCGGCAAGTGCAATTGTTCCATATCTTCCAAAAGGGACAAAGCTCTATTATGCAGAATGCCAGCGATATGGAACCTATTATGTCTATGATTCCTGCTTTTTAAAAAAGAACTGGCATACTGCTCCTGAATCAGCGGTGGACATCTGTTATAAGACCTTTAAGAACCGGCTGGCAGATCTTGTTTTTGTTTTCAACCGTCCCTTAAACGAGCGCTCCATGCCATATATGGATCTGCTATACCAATCTCCAGAACCACCAATACAAAAAGACGAAGCGTTTTTTATTTACAGGTTTAAGCATATTCGGAAGAGTGAATGATCTCAGCCATAGCCCTGACCCTAAATGGAACCATCGTTGAGTTTTCTCTGGTGTTTTTAATTGGAAATTTTTTTCTGTGCAAACTTGGGCATTTATAAAATCTGAATTGAACAATCATAGGTTCCCTTTAGGGTCAGGGCTATGGCTGCAAAGGAGATTCTTGCAATGGCTCCTCCCTGGTGGCACACAGACCAGTTCCCGAAAACTCACTGACTCAAACATAAATTGTGAATTGGAATAGTTTCCGGTCTGTGTGCCACAGACCGAGGATGTACATTGCCCACTGGGACTATTGAAGAATAATCGGTTAATAAATCAGCCGGAGGGCTTTCCTAACCCCTGATTCCTGTCTCCTAACCCTTGATTAATGCAGCACCGTAATATTCCCCTTCAGCGAAGTAAAATTCGTTCCTGAGAAATCACCGGCTTTGATGGAATAGACATAAACACCTTCAGGCACCTTGACGCCGTTCCCGTTGTAATCAGCGTTCCATGGTGTATTGATATCCGTTGAATGAAAGACCTGCTGGCCCCAGCGGTCCACAATGATACAATCGAAATCAACGACACCTACTCCCTTGGCCATCCATACATCGTTCTTGCCATCACCATTTACGGTAATGCAATTCGGCGCGTAGAGAGTATAGCCCGGCGTCACGTAAACAATAAACCGAAAGGTATCCGCACAAAAATCATTATCTGTGGCAAGGGTTACCAGAAAGGTCCCCGTGTCTTTATAAGTATGGACAGGGCTGACTTCGTGACTGTCGGTACTATCCCCAAAAGTCCAGTAATAATGGTTTGGATCTGCATTGGCAGTTGTATTGGTGAAAGTAACCTGAGGCTGCTGTATTGCAGCCGGATTTGGGTTAGCTGTAAACGATGCATAAGGTATTTGCCTTATGAAAACCTTTTGGGTATCAGAGCTGTCGCATCCAAAATTGGTAGTTATTTTCAGGACTGCATTATAGATAAAATTAGAGCCCTGAAAACTATCGGCATATAGATGGTAAAACTGAGCTTTTTGAATGCTATCTGTCTTTCCATCCCCGAATTTCCAGGAATAACTGGTTATAATCCCACCATTTGCCTTCGAACTGTCATAAAAAGTGGTTGGCTGCCCGAAACAGGTCGTATCCACTGAAAACTTTGCAAAAGGCAATGGGTTTACTACTATGTTGGTTTCTGCTGTATCAGAATAACACTTTAACAATGGGTTGGTTCCTATGGTATAATCGTGTTCCTGGTACATTTTAACAAGATAGGTTCCCGCTTGCGTATACGTATGAGTTATAGGGGTTCCGCCCGGGAAACCGCTATTGTCGCCCAAATCCCAGTTTGCAAACCCACCCTTGAGTTTTGTGGTATCTACAAAAACATATTGTCTTCCTACGCAATTGCCATTATAGCTAAACCCTGCAATCGGTAATTCGGGTATATTAACAATTTCTGTATCCACGGATACGCATCCCTGGTTTGATGTTTCCGTAAGGACCACAGTATAATTGCCAGGATAAGCGAAATTGATTTCTTTTGGATTTTGACTATTGCTTTGGATCGTATCATTTTCCTGGTCGGCCACTGCCGTATCGCCAAAACTCCAATGATACGAAGCGACATAATTGGGTTGCTGGATGACAGTATTAGGAGCCGCATAAAAATTAACAGGCCTGTTATTACAATTAAGGTTGTAGCTGAGTTGAGAAACAGGACTCGTATAAATTGATATCCCTGTGATTTTGGTATTCGGACACCCGTTTGCCGTAGTCACTGTAAGGGAGGCATTCAGAATATCATTATCCTGGTAAACATGTGATGCATTTTGTGTAGATATCTCATTGAGCGTATCATTGCTGAATATCCAGTTCCATGACACCACACTGTCTGCTCCGGTTGTCAGGCTGGTAAAAGGGGTGGCGGTACCTGCACAGCTTTCAACATAGCTGAATTTGGATACCGGAACCTCATAAATGGTAACCTGGGTGATAAAAGAGTCTTCGCAATCTGACGTTGATATCACATATTCCCTGATGGTATAGACCCCTGGAGCTGCATATTGGTGCTTCACACTCTTTCCGGTTGCAAAATGCCCGTCACCGAAATCCCATGACCATGATTGTATCGAATTTGTGAATCCCGGAACATAAGATGAGTCCACAGCAATAACATTACTGTCATTGCAGGCATTATTGGCCCTGAAAAACACGATTGGCCTCGGTTTTACAGCCACAAATATGGCTATGCTGTCGGTACAGCCCGTAGCAGGCATAAAGGAAGTAAGCGTTCCCCGGTAATTTCCTGTTGTGGGGTACGTATGCACGGGAGTCGTTGCCGTGTCGGAAGTACCATCACCAAATTTCCAGATATATTTAATCACGCCGGGATGATTGCTTACGGTTTTATTATAGAAAGTAATAGGCGCTCCCGTGCATTTTGCACCGATAGAATCAGCAGAATGGGGCCCGGGGATAATGATAACCGGAATAGTAGTGTCTTTGCTGCACCCATATACCTGGGTAGTAGCAGTGAGCAAGACATTAAAAGTATCAGGAGTCTGGTAAAGATGGTTTGGACTGGTTGTAAATTGTGAAAAGGTGCCATCGCCAAAACTCCAATTGAAAGAACTGTCTATTAATTTGCCAAAATTTGAGGTTGAGGTATTAATAAATTTAATGCTGTCGCGTTCACAGTTTCCACCAAGAATAAAAGAAGGCCTTGGCAACGGATATACATAAACTGCCTGGTTTAAAGTGTCACTACAGCCATAAGAGGAAAAGGCCACCAGTTTTACATTATGATAGCCTGAATCCTTAAATGCGTGGAGTGGACTTGAAACCGTATCATTTGGGGTGCCATCGCCATATAGCCATACAAAATGGGTAAGAAAATTGGTCCTTGACGTATCTGACCCGGTATTGGAGTTATTTGCAAAAGGGATCTGTATGTCCTGGCATTTAGAGATGAATACATAATTTGCCACAGGCAACGGATATACAACAACATTTTGCTTAACCGAATCTATGCAGCCTGCCTGGGTTTTTGGGATCAACCGAACGGAATAGTTATAGCTGGGCTTAGTATACTCGTGTGCAGGGTTTTGCTTTTTCGAGGTACTATCGTCCCCGAAATTCCAGCTCCAGGATACGATAGAATTTCCTGCCGGCACTGTTGATGCATCTGTGAACTGGACCGCAGAATCCAGGCAGGTACTTTTTACATTAAAATTGGGGGTTGGGGTTGGATATATATATACTTTCTTTGTAGAGTCACCACGGCAGCCTTGAGGTGAAATGACCGATTCCGTTACATAAAAGGTTCCTCCATGCGGGAAACCATAGTTAAAACTGGCAGGGGTATAAAATCCATTATACCCCGCAGCTGTATCGCAGTTGGCATGATTGGAATCACAAAAATTCCAGTTCCAATACGTAACACCAGGATTTTCAATTTTGATATTCGTAGAATCATATATGATTCCAAGAGAATCCTGGCAATGGGGAACCATATAAAAATTGACGATCGGATTGCTATAAACCTCAAAGTTTTCAGGGAGACTGTCATTACAGGTCCCCGTATGGTTTATAACTATAAGTTCTACAGTTGGGATTCCTGGAACCGTAAATAATTTAGTTACAGATTTTCCAGTATACGTACTATGATCAGCCTGGAACCTCCATAGATAAGTCACATGCATTCCTGAAGTATCAGCAGTTGATAACTGGGTTGCCGTAAATATTGTAGAAGAGTCCTGACAATGACCATTTGTACCATTGATTTTAGGGGCACGGGCAAAAGGTCTTTGACCAATAGTAATTGGGACAGTGATTTGACTTTTACAGCCCGCTGCTGTGATGTCACTTACAATGATTTTGTAGGTTCCGTTCGCCATATAAGTATGAACACCAAGATCCGTCCCATTTTGAGTAGCAGATCCATCTCCCCAATCGGTGGTATATGTTGCGGAACCGCTTGTGATTGTAAAAGTAGGTTCGCTTCTGGCGCATAAAGCTCCTGCGTGACTAAGGACAGGCAAAACCCCCGTACCCGTAATGGTAAATGTTTTAGAAGTGGAATCTTTAAGTGCATCTGCAGCATCGGTCACCACCAGGCTCACGGTAAATGTACCGGTAGTGGTGTACATTTTAGGAGTGGGAGTTGATCCGGTATCCGTAGTACCGTCACCATAATACCATTTATCCCTAAGGCTGCCCTTGTGGGTACCGGTGTATGCTGATGAGTCCGTAAAATTAAAGACCTGGTAAGAGCAGTCATTGGTGGTCTGAAAGCTTTTGATATAGGCTTTCAAGGTGGCCGCTTTTACCGAAAATGATATACAACATAGCACTGAAGCTATGAAAAGAAACCTTTTGAACATGTAATTGTATATTTTGGCTTATATAATCGTTACTTTAATGTTAAACTTGTATAAATCCTGGCAGTCATCAAATTTCTACAAATATCCTATAAAAACAGTATTTCCTGAAATACCGTTCATAAAAACAAAATGAAAATTTACCTTTATACCTTTGCTCAAACTTCAAAAAGGACGTAAGTTAAAGCAAATTTTGCACAATTGCAAATTTTTGTGTCAAAATGTATAAATCATTGTCTCAGCCATAGCCCTGACCCTAAAGGGAACCTACGATGGTTTGACACCCCCTTCCCCGGTCTGTGGCACAGAGACCGGGGAAGCGAAATTTCACTTTTTAATACATCAGCGAAGGCCGCAGCTCATTCTCAGTCGTGGCCCTGAAAGGGCGGGATACATTAGCGAAGGGTGAAGCCCTTCGCATGAACAAACACATCCATATAAAGCCCTGAAAGGGCGGGGATTCTTATTCTGTATTTGCTGATTCTTGTTATACCGGGCTTCTGCTATGTTCACAGGGCTACACCCTGTGCTGATGTATTGCGCCCTGCAGGGCTAAAAATCAGGACATTTCAACGCCAAATTTTTCTTTCAAAATCTCCTTTAAGGCAAACATTTCGTCCCGTAGCCTGGCGGCTTCGGTAAATTCGAGCTCCTTGGCAGCCTTCATCATCTCTGATCTTGTATTTTCTATCGCTTTTTCAAGGGCATGCTGGTTCATGTATTCAATCACTGGGTCTGCAACCATGGCCAGTTTGATCTCTTCCTGGTAGGGTATGGTCTTTTTCGTTGGGCGGTCATTGACATCTGCCACCGTTGTTTGCCGCATGATCTGTTCACGGGTTTTAATGATGCCCAATGGGGTAATACCGTTAGCTTCGTTATAGGCCATTTGTTTTTCCCTGCGGCGGTTTGTTTCTTCTATGGTGCGCCTCATGGAATCGGTAATTTTATCGGCATACATGATCACTTTGCCTTCCACATTCCGTGCCGCACGTCCCGCAGTCTGGGTGAGTGAGGTTCCGGATCTTAAAAACCCTTCTTTATCGGCATCCAATATGGCCACAAGCGATACTTCCGGTAAATCAAGTCCTTCCCTTAAAAGGTTTATTCCTACCAATACATCAATAACACCAAGCCTCAGGTCGCGAAGTATTTCAACCCTTTCAAGGGTTTCCACTTCAGAGTGCAGGTAACGGCATTTGACTCCAAATTTGGCAAGGTATTGAGACAATTCTTCTGCCATACGCTTGGTAAGGGTGGTAACAAGGACACGACCACCTTTTTTCACGTTTTCGTCCACTTCTTCAAGCAGGTCGTCAATCTGGTTCAGGCAGGGTCGTACTTCAATGGGAGGGTCGAGCAGACCTGTGGGACGTATCAATTGTTCTACAACTACACCTTCGGTAAGCTGTAGTTCATAGTCCGCTGGGGTAGCGCTTACATAGATCACCTGGTTGGTAAGTCCTTCAAATTCATTAAAGTTCAGTGGTCGGTTATCCATGGCAGCAGGCAGGCGGAAGCCGTATTCCACCAGATTGATCTTCCTGGCCCTATCCCCGCCATACATTCCCCGTACCTGTGGGATGCTCTGGTGGCTTTCGTCCAGGAACAACAGGTAATCGTCCGGAAAATAATCCATCAGGCAAAAGGGCCTGGTTCCGGCAGCCCGCCTGTCGAAATACCGGGAATAGTTTTCAATACCTGAACAATAACCCAGTTCCCTGATCATTTCCAGGTCGAAATTGACCCTTTCTTCAAGTCTTTTCGATTCGATATATTTACCAATGGAATTAAAATATTCAACTTGTGCCACCATATCGTCCTGAATTTCACGGATGGCGGTTTGTACCGTATCAGGCATGGTTACGAATAGATTGGCCGGGAATATGGAAACGGTATCCAACTGGTGCATCATTTTGCCAGAAACGGGGTCAATGATTTCGATGTTTTCTATTTCATCGCCCCAGAAATATATGCGGAATGCCGCATCCATATAGGGAGGATATATATCCACCACATCGCCGGATACGCGGAATGTACCCGAAATTAATGCGGCAGTGGTGCGTGAATACAGGATTTCCACCAGCTTAAAGAGGAGTTTGTTCCTCGTAATGGTATCTCCTTTTTTGATGTTGGTGATAGCCGCCCTGAAGGCATCAGGGTTGCCAATACCATAAATACATGAAACGGAAGCCACCACGATCACATCACGCCTGCCTGATAACAAAGATGTTGTGGTACGCAGCCGCAGCCGTTCCAATTGCTCATTGATGCTTAAATCCTTTTCTATATAAATATCAGAAGTAGGCATATATGCCTCTGGCTGATAGTAATCGTAATAGGATACGAAGTACTCTACGGCGTTATCAGGGAAAAACTGTTTAAACTCCCCATATAGCTGTGCCACAAGGGTTTTGTTGTGGGTGAGTACGAGTGTTGGCTTTTGGACCTGTTGTATGATATTGGCCATCGTAAAGGTCTTGCCAGACCCCGTAACACCAAGTAAAATCTGGTGCTTTTCTTCTGCTTTCACTCCACGCACCAGCGCTTCAATGGCTGTAGGCTGATCTCCGGTGGGAGAATAATCGCTTATGAGTTCGAAGTTCAAAATTTAATGTGCTGATGTGATAATCCCGAATAAGTCGGGACAAGTTGTGTTAATGAAACCGGCGAAGCAATTTTTCAATCTTTTAATTTTTTAATGTCCCCTCACATAGTTAATATAATCCATAACCGGCGGAGCGATATCATGCTGCCTGAGTATCTTACTTATCTGTGCCCGGTGATGGGTAGAATGGTTGATTACATGGAAAAGGATATCATACAAACTGTTTTCAAACGCTTCACCCTTAAGGTTGTGATAAGCAAAAACTTTATTGAGGCCTTCTTCATCATATTCATTTAGAAATGAAATCCATCCTTTGTGACTTTCTGCCTGGTGGCTTTCAATCTCAGAAAGGGGCCAGTTTTCAAAAAAACTCTTTTTTATTTTTTCAGTACCATATAGTCTTTCGAGCCATAACAGTTCTGCCTTTACAATATGACTTAAAAGCTCAACTGTCTCATGCGGAGGATGCTCAAGGTCTTGAAGCCTGTGTATCATGGTTAAGTTCATGGCATCGTTATAGGCCAATTGTTTGAGAAAAAAATCTTTGAGTTTCATTGTTAGAAAATTATTGAATGAATGAATTATAGAATGATTGACTGCTAAAATTTCAACCATTCAAATTTCAGCTTTTTATCAATTATTTTTTACTTTCTTAGCCCTTTTTCTGAAGAGTTCACTGATCTTATCAAATTCTGTTCTATAAGAGATTCCAACTCCCTGTGTGGATGAGTTCTGGTCTATAATCGGGTTATTATTAGTCCTTCCAAAAGCTTTTATCTGGAAACTTCCATCCGGGTTGAGTTTGTAGGCAAGCTGGGTATTGTAATTATTATAATCAAAATCGTAACTCGCGCTGATTTTAGCCCTCTTTTGCAAGACATCTTTGCTGAGTTCCAATGAAAAATCTTCCTGGGCCTTAGCATATAAGTTGTTAGAAGACATGTTTAACCCGACATGCAGGCTTTCAAAACCACGGACTTTGGATATCAGGTCATTAAGCTGTGAAGTGGCAATATCGCCCACACTTGAATAAACCGTTGAGTTCAGCGCGTCATTCACACCCAGGTTTGTACCAACAAGACCCTGGTCAACCGGAGCGAACTGGTTAAGCACCAGAAGGCTCACAACCTGCTGATCAATATCCTGCTGGTTCCCTTTTATCTGGTTTACCCTGGTTTCTATATCCGTAGTACCGGGATCAGCCTGGTTTAGTTCTTCAATATCAAAATCAAGCCTTATCTCCGGTTGAAAAAGAGAGCCTTTGAGATTTAATATTGCTTCCACAGGATATAACCGCTCATAATTTTCCCTTACAGCCGGATCATTTGCAGCAATTGAGCTCATTAAAGGTATTAAAGTAGTGCGTGCCGTATAAATGGCCTGCATGTTAAGCTGAGCTTCGTAAGGATTACCGTTCCAGGTAATGGTACTGCCATTATTTATCGTGAATGATTTGCTGATAACCCCGTTAAGAGCCGTAAATTTATATTTCCCGTCGGTAATTGTGTATGTGCCATACATATTGAAATCCCCGTCAGTGTTTATCTCAAGCCTTAAATGTCCTGATCCATGAGCTTCAATAATATCTCCGACGCGCGGATCAAATATGATCTGACCAAAGGCATCCGGTGTAATGTCAAGTTCCATGGTTAGTTCTATGCCTGAAAGTTTTACCTCATGCATTTGCTTAAGATAACTGGATTTATTTATGAATTTTATATAGTCATAGCCATAAAAGGTACTACCGGATGAGATAGGCATGGCAAATGTGGTGCCTTTTTCCGATTTCATTTTTATAGCAAATTTCAGGTTGTCAAGTGGTCCGTCAATGGATACTTTTCCGGTGCCGAAACATTTTCCAAAATATAGGTCATTGTTCTTTTGGCTTGTGTTCAGTGCCATGAATTTCGTCGCCACAATATTTAAGTCTATCCCGAAATTATTCAGGTTTGTGAGGTCGAGCAAACCATTTACCAGCGCTTTATTATTGCCGGGATCATATACGTTAAGGTCTTTTACAATAATGGTTCTACCGCTAAAGGTGAACTTGTGGCTAAAATGGTATTTGACATTTGTATAGTTAACCTTGAATTCAGCTTCAGAAAGATCTATGTTTCCTGCAATATTGGGTTCTTTAAAGGTTCCGGTTATAAGCATGGCGGCCGTCGCCTGACCTTTTAATTCCGAAAACACACTGTTTATAAAAGGTTCAAATAGTTTTAAATCAGTCTGGTTCAGTTTCACATTTAAAGCCAATGCACGGCTTTGGTCAATATTAACTGCGCCCACGGCACCGGCAATTTCATCGCCTTTTGCGTTAAAAAGCTTGGTATCTATGCTAAGTTTAGAGGTGTTTTCATCGTAATTTGTTTGTGCAGAAACAGTTCCAAGAGTATCTCCATTATAAGCAGCGTTCGAAATATAAAGAGCGGATTCCATAATGGGTTTCGCGTTTAGATTGCTAAGGATGATCTGCCCATTCACAGACCCTCCAAAGAGAGATATTGCCGGAACGAAATTTCCCACCGTTGCCAGGTCCAGGTTTTCCATTACAAAACGCAACGGATATGAATGGCGAACTGAATATTCTCCATCTACTTTAATTTTTTCGTTCCGCTTGCTAAAAACAAATTCAGGAATATTGACCAGTGTATCCTTGTAAAAGACAATGCGTTGTGCAGATATGTTCCAGGTGTCATCTAATATTTTTATCCTGGAAGATGGTGACAGGTCAAGATAAGCCTGGCCATTATTCACTACGTCAAAACTTCCTGATAAAAAAGCTTGTTTCCTGTTCATAAAATCAGTGCCTTGAATGTCAAAGAACATCTTCTCTGAGTTGCTTTTGAGTTTTATGACCGCATCACGAACCAACTCGGTGTCCTTATTAATGAAAGCGCCCGCATTTATATCCAGGTTAAGCCCGTTATTATCTCCCTGTCCCTTAAATGCCAGGTCTTTAAAATGCAGGGCTTTATAAGAAACTTCAGGCAGGTTTCCACTTAATACCAGCTTGTTCCCATCGCTATAGATGCTCCCTTTTAGAAACCCCGAATCTGCGACCGAAAAGTTGGTGCGGAGGATTGAAAAAACCGGGTCTAAATTGATAAATTTAATATCGAAATTGACGTATTGCCCTGTAATAGACTCATTGTTAAATTGATAAAAACCAGAATCGATATAATGCCTGGCAGCCGCCTTTACCAGATCACCCAATCTGCTTATCTGGAAATTGCCATTGATTTTTGCCTGAACCAGCCCAGAATATAAATTGATGATCCTGTTATCCGGACTCACAACGGAATACAAGCTCATGCTGTCAAAATTATATACTTTTCCAGGAATCGTCAACCGGGTTCCCCGTGCAATTACCTGCCCATCAATATCATCGGGTTTAATGCCTTTTACATTAATACTCAGGTTGGTAGATATATCCAAAGAGTCTTGCGCAAAATTCAGTGCATAAAGATTTGCGTTGGGTATTTTGGCACTGAAGTCATATACAGGTTTTTTCTTTCTATAGTCAACAGACCCTTTGAAATCAAGTGTCAGGTTGGGGTCATTTGCGATGAGAGATCCTTTGAAAAACCTTTTGGCTACCTCCCCATTCACTTTGATATTCTGATAATTGTATCGATAAAAATCAAACCGGCTGACATCTGCTACGAGACGGGCCTGCACACTTTCAAGTGATAATCCCGCCCCATCTATACTACCTGATGCGGTTATATTGCCCAACTTGCTTTCACCGAAAAGTTTACCGATATCAAATTTGTCAAGATCAACTTTTGCGGTATAGCTGCTCAGCGTCTGGTCTGGCATTATTTTCATGTTTGCATCCAGCTTGCCATTTCCCAGTGCCGTTTCAAAATCGGTATTTGTCTTAAAATTGTTCAGGAATCCGTTGAAATACCCTTTCACATTCATCTGTCCCATCTTGTCAAGAAAGACAGGCAATTCCAATTCAGGCATCAACTTGTCGAGTTCTTCCCTGCTTGTATGCACCTGTGCAAACCTTGCTGTGAAAAAGGTTTTATTAATATCGGGAAGGCCCTGGAGATCAGCACGCCCTTTTATGTTAGAATATTTGCCATAGGATGCTATTAAATCAGAAATATGGAGATTGTTGACTTTGCCACTGCCCTTTAGTCGAACAAAATTTACATCCTCGGTTTTGTCTTTAAGTTCGGATGTAAAATATTTTAAATCCTTAAAAGACACCTTAGTGTTAGCGAAATCCGCC